>JAIRLY010000050.1 GCA_031259075.1 Dysgonamonadaceae bacterium
GAGTTGCTCTTCATCTCCTTCTTCGCCCATGTATTTCATAAACAAATAATCGTTCAATGGGTTTGGTCTGTTTTCTTTCATTTTTTGTTGTTTGGTGTTCATTTTTTGTGTTTAGTTAAGAAAATTAATGTTTTTGCAAAGATAATTTTATTTCTTGAAATAAACAATATAGAATAGTTCTAAATTTTTTTTGAGGCGCTATTGGTACGGTAGTCGGTTTTGTTTCCCGCTTTTTCTTTCTTCTTTTACCAATATCCTTTCAGGACGTTTCGTATTCTCCGAAATGGGTGACTTTTGAGAGTACCTCCGGAAAAGAGCATTTTTCATGTTGTAAAACATGAAAATAATCACCGAAACATTTGTTTTGTAACTAAAAACAGCTACTTTTGTGGAAAGTTTAACGAATGAACACAAAAGATAAATTAATCGAACAATAAAACAAAGTTTAAATTACCTGATAGAAAATAATTATATACAATAAATGAATATGGAAAGATTGGAATATAAGGGATGTTTCGGCAGTATGGAATATAGCAGGGAAGACAACTTTAGAAATACCCAAAAATATAGCTATCATTTATGAGGGTGAAAACGCTACGGATTTGGTTCGGGATTTTAGAAATGGAATTGATTCGTATTTAATCGAATGTCTTATAAATTATAATTTTTTCATTATTTAGTAGGATTATCTAATTCATAATTAAGATGTTTAAAGAATACAAATCAACAAAAACGTTTCGTTATCTTTTCATTTTTGTAGCGATAATTATCGCTATCGTTTCGGTTTGGATAACCAATGTACTTGTCAATGAATTAAAAGAGGAAGAGCGGAAGAAGATTGAACTTTGGGCGGAATCGGTTGCCTTAATTTCTTCTGAGGCGCTTTCGGAGTATAACAATACCACTGCATTTGTCAAATACGATCGGTTTCTGACCAAGATCATTACCGGTAATACAACTATTCCGGTTATTGTGATAGACGATTCGAATAATGTAATAGAGAAAAACAATATTTTGTCTCAAAGAGAAGACAATCTCTCTTTTATTAAACAAAAAATAAAAACATTCGGTAAAAAACATCCACCTATTATTATTAACGTAGATAAAGATACCGTTCACTACGTTTATTACGATGATTCAACCGTTTTAAAGCGATTGCAATTATTTCCTTGGGTACAAATAGGAGTTGTTTGCATTTTTATCATGGTTTCGTTTTTGGCCTTAAACAGTACCCAAAAAGCAGAACAAAACAAGGTTTGGGTAGGATTGTCTAAAGAAACGGCGCATCAGTTGGGAACTCCGATTTCTTCTTTAATGGCATGGGTAGAATATCTGAAAACCAAAGATATGGATATTCACCTGCTCAATGAAATAGATAAAGACGTACAACGATTGAAAATAATTGCCGAACGATTCTCTAAAATCGGCTCCAGTCCGGAACCGGAACAGATGAATCTGAAAACAGCTGTTCAAAGTGCAATAGAATATATGGAAAAAAGGATTTCTTCCAAAGTTTCTATTGTACTGAATATACAAGAAGAACCACTTATTGTATTAATGAACCAATCGCTTTTCGGATGGATCATTGAGAACTTGATCAAAAATGCCGTAGATGCTATGGACGGCAAAGGAAATATTGAAATCCGTGTTTTTCGGAAAGCAAACAAAGTCCTTTTGGATATTTCCGATACGGGAAAAGGAATACTTAAATCCCAATTCAATGCCGTATTTCAACCCGGTTATACAACAAAAAAAAGAGGTTGGGGCTTGGGACTATCGTTAGTAAAACGAATCATTGAATCTTACCCAAAAGGAAAAATTTATATTTGTAAATCCGAATTAAACAAAGGAACTACATTTAGAATCGAATTAAAACTAATTTAGGCCCACAGCGTTGAAAAATAAAATTCATTTTCTTTTATCTTTTTCACCTAAATACACACGAGTCGTATGAAAAAGAGGATAACTTTGTCTGAATAGACGACAGTGAAACCATTTTCGGATTTGCTTAATCTTTCTTTTTATCATAATTTATTATAGTTTGAGTTTTTATTCATTTCGACATAAAATCGAATTTATACTTGTATAAATATAGACGTTAAAGATATAAATGATTGTATATAAAAAAGAGCCTTTTTTCGACAATAAGAAAGATTAAATTAATTATTCTGAAAAATGGATTTACGAAAAGATGATATTATTTATGTAAAATACAATAAATTGAATTATGATTTGTTTTTTATCAGGTAAAAAAAAGGTCTGTTTACGATATTTAATAAATTTCGGATTCAATAATTTCATTTTCCATAACTGCAATTTTTCCGAACATACGGTGTACCGGCAACTTCTTCGATTGCATCCGAAACGCATCGCATACAGACGTTCGGGGCTTATACCAACAAGGCGTATGCAGCTTAAAAGAGACTGTTATTAAAAATTTTTTAAAATAAATGTGTTTCGTAAACCAAAACTTTGTATCTTCGTGCTCAATTTCAAAAAAATAATTTTAAGATAAATATAAAACTCAATGGCAACATTAGAAAAAATTAGGAGTAATGCGAGATGGTTACTGATCGGTTTTGTCGGACTCGCATTGTTTGCATTCGTATTTGGCGACTTTGGACGCTCGGAATCTACTTTTTTAAATCAAAAGAAAGAAAATATTATTGTGGTAGATGGTGAAACAGTTCATTATTACGACTTTCAAACAAAAGTAGAAGAACGTATTAATCAATACAAAGGAAATACAAACAGAACGTTTAGCGACGACGAACAAAATCAAATCAGGCAAATGGTATTGAATGAAATGATTGAAGATATTCTTCTTTCGGAAGAAAATGAAAAATTAGGAATTGTTGTTAGTACGGAAGAATTAACTGATTTGATAATGGGGAATAATATTTCGCCATTATTGCAGCAAATTCCTGATTTTCAGAATCCGCAAACCAAAAGATTTGATAAAACAGCGCTATTGCAATTTCTTCAAATCATAGAAGGAGATAATCAATCGGCTTATTCCGAAGAAGATATTGTCCGTTTAACTCAAATGAAAAAAGCATGGTTGAATATCGAACAACAAATTCTGGATGAGCAATTAAAAAGAAAATTCAATGCACTTGTTTCTTCGGCTGTACTTACAAACAATTTGGAAGCTAAAGCGCTCTACGAAAATAATAAAGTCAGCGTTGATTTTGATTACGTAGCTCAGTCGTATAATTCAATTCCGGACACGGAAGTAAGCGTATCCGATGCAGAAATTCAAAAGCGGTACGACGAACGTAAAAATCTTTACAAACAGGAAGAAGCTAAAATAATTAATTATATTGCGGTAAATATTTTACCTGATCCGGCGGATTATCAGTTAATCGAAACTAAACTGAACGGATTGAGAGAAGGATTGCAAAATTCCACCAATGTAGCGGAAATTGTTCGGACCAATTCGGATCTTCCTTATGTAGACGCTTATGTAGCTTATCGCAGTTTAGATGAAAATTTAAAATATTTTGTGGATAAAAATCCGGTAGGTTCGATCGACGGACCGGTGTTAACTGATAAAGTCTATAATTTATATAAAATAGAAGGAGAAAAAACGGCGCCCGACTCTGTGAAACTTGAGTTTTTAGCATTACCTATGGTTATGGACGAAACTGCTCTTAAAAATCTAACAGACAGTTTAATACAAGTTGTAAAAGGAGGTGTTTCTTTTGCCGACATGGCTTTAAGTGCAACCAACGGCCAATCGAATGGAGATATGGGTTGGATGACGGAGGAGCAATTGACAACCCAAGTAGACGTTTATTTTAAAGACGAAGTATTTAATACAAGACTAAAAGAACCTTTTGTTATAAAGTCCAATAGAGGTTCTTTTTTAGTACAGGTAACGGATAAAACAACTCCGGTAAAAAAATATAAAATTGCCAATATTCAGATTCAAGTTATTCCAAGTCAAGATACTAAAACGAGATTATACAATGAATTAAGTCAGTTTATTTCGTCCAATCACTCCTTATCCGCTCTTAGAGAAAATGCAGGAAAAGCCAATTACAATATTCAAACCGATGTGGAAATAACGAAGAATCAAATTAATATCGGCGGTATCCGGAATACGCGGCAAGTTATTCAATGGGCTTTTAACAGTAAAAAAGGCGACATTTCCGATATATATGAATGTCAAAATGCAGAATATTTTGTAGTAGCAGCGATAGAAAACAGTTTGAAGGAAGGTTATCGTCCTTTGGCTTCCATATCGGAAATTTTGAAACGAGAATTAATTAATGAGAAAAAAGGCGAAAAATTAGTTGCCGATTTGAAAGAAAAAGGTTTTAATCGCTTGGAACAATATGCGGAAGCAATGAATACTACTCCACAATCTGTTAAATTTGTTACTTTTGCTACTTCCAATATTTCGGGAATAGGCGCAGAACCTATTCTTAATGTGACAGCTACAAACGCTTCCGCAGGAGAAATCTCAGGCCCTTATGCCGGAAAAAACAGAGTGTATGTCTTTTCGGTTACGGATAAAAAAGTAAGCGAAGAACCTTACGATGCGGAAAAGCAAATACAACAAGCTCAAATGCAATATTCATACCGCATGTATCAAGTCTTGCAGTCTTCTGATATATTGAAAGAAAATGCAAAAATAGAAAATAATTTTAATCGCTTTTTCTGATTAGCACGCTTCAATGCGCCGGTGTGATAATAGACTGAAATAAAGAATATTATCACACCGGCGCAGATTATGTTGCTCCATTTGTATGGAATATCTGTTGGGAAAAACATGGGGTGAACTCAAAACGTTGGTAAATGAGTTGAATATGCCCGGATTTACAGCCAAGCAAATTTCTAATTGGTTGTATAATAAAAAGATAAGTTCGATTGATGAGATGTCTGATATTTCTTTAATTCATCGCAAGAGATTAAAAGAGAACTACGAAACGGGACGACGTATTCCCTCTCAAAAACAAGAATCCATTGATGGAACGATAAAATATCTGTTTTCTGCATCCAATGACCATTTTATAGAATCGGTTTATATTCCCGATAAAGAAAGAGCTACGCTTTGCGTTTCTTCTCAGATAGGTTGTAAAATGAATTGTTTGTTCTGTATGACCGGTAAACAGGGATTTTCGGGACAATTGACTTCCGGAGATATGCTCAATCAAATTATTTCTGTTCCGGAGAGCGATATTTTGACTAATTTGGTTTTTATGGGAATGGGCGAACCGTTGGATAATATGGATGAATTGTTTAAAACGATTGAAATTTTAACGTCCGATTATGGTTTTGCATGGAGTCCCAAACGTATTACGGTGTCTACTATCGGAATTATTCCCGGATTAAAACGCTTTTTAAAAGAAAGTAAAGTTCATTTGGCTATAAGTTTAAATTCGCCTTATTCTACGGAACGTTTATCTCTAATGCCTGTCGAAAAAGCCTATCCGATAATCGAAATCTTGAATCTGATTAAGCAATATGACTTTACCCGTCAAAGGCGGCTTTCTTTTGAATATATTATGTTCGGCGGTTTGAATGATGATTTGAAACATGCAGTCGCCCTTGTCAAATTATTGCGGGACATTCCGTGTAGAGTAAATCTTATCAGGTATCATTCTATTCCGGATGTTCGATTGCCGGCGTCCGATACGAAAGCGATGATTGAATTTCAAGAATATTTAAATTCAAAAGGGATTATTTGTACTCTTCGTTCTTCACGGGGAGAGGATATATTGGCTGCTTGCGGAATGCTTTCCGGTGCATTTCAAATAGAGCAGGGTTGATTGCTTCGCATAGGACAACATGATAGTGATAGCAAATAAAAAATCCGGAAACATATATCATAAAATAAAATATTTCCGGATTGATTTAGATATCTTTCTAAAGATTATGACTAATTTTATGTTCAGTCGCTTATCCTTAGTAAGTAACAAAGAGAAAAATTAAAAAATTGACTTTGAATCCGCTTATCATAAGATGACAAATTAAATGCTCCTCTCGACCAGTCCAAGCGAAAAATATATTTATCATTATAAACAAAATCAATGCCTATTCTAGCTCCTATATCAAATCGCTGAAATTTTTTAAATGTATAATTTTCTCCCCCTTCTATAAATTCTTTCGTTTGAAACAAATTTACTTGCTTGTTGAAAATTTGATTATTTTTATCAAATCCGGTAAGATATCCTGTTCCTGAAAAATCGAAATGACCGTATAGACTTAGGAAAGGAATTATCTTAAAGATTTTATTTACGTTAAACGGTTTCCATTTAACATAAATAGGAACTAATTCGATACTGTTTATTGAAACATCCAAATTTTGAATGTAATCAACATATTGTGGTATAAATTCCGATATCTGAATATTTTTCTTTACAAAAAAAATCCCAGATCCGAAAATATTATCGTAATTAATAAAACCGCCTATTCGATATGAAAATTCGGGTGTAATTTTAGTATTCGAAGAAACGAAGTCATTATAAACGCCACCTATTTCTATACCTAAATTAGGTTGGGAGTATAGCGGCAACTTTGTTATTGAAAATAAAATAACAAATATTACAATCAATTTAAAATGTTTTTTTAGGGCGCCCATAACAGTTGACTATTTACAGCTACCGAAACAGAAGACTTTATTGCACTAATAGAAGATGATGATATTTCGGACTCGCTAACAATTTTATTAAATCCGGTTGAATATTCTTTCGTCGCATTATCTGAAAGAGATGAAATATTATCATAATATATCTTTATAACATTAAGTTCAGACTTTAGCTGAGGAAATTTGGACTGTACTTGATTAATGATTTCAGTATATTCTAACGACTCACTATATTTAGCAATAGATCCTAATTCCTTCAATTGACCGGTACTTTTCAAAGAATTGACAAATGTATTTGCAGATTGTCCTGTAGTTGAAATTCTCAAAGCGGATACTTCGTTCGCAACTAAAGTTGCAAGAGTGCTAATATCTTTGGCAAATAAGCTATCACCGTGTTTATTGTATAATTTTGCAATAATTATATTGTGGTAATATCCTATACTATCAATTGCTGAAAATTCTTTTCCCAAAATCGCTGTAGGTGGATTAGCTAAATTAGGTGATATATAATTGCTTTCTGCTACCGTGGACAACGACATAGCAGCTCCAAGAATAACTGCACCTACAACTCCACCTCCGGATATTCCTCCGACAGCAGCGCCAATAGCATCCCTTAGACAGAAAGCTAAAAATCCCCCCCATCTTCGTAATTGAGCTGGTTGGTTAATTAAAAACTCTTGACTATAACTGTCAAGCTGTACATTCAAATCAGCAAATGCTTGAGTATAATCTTTTACTTCTTCATTCTCAGCTTTTTTTATTTCTTCGTTAGAACAAGAAACAAAACAAAACAAAACAAAACAAAAATAAATTTTTCATAAAAACAATTTTTAAAATAATTAAACAATTTATATAATCTTTCATTATTGACCGACAAATTACGCCCATTCTCTAAATTATGAATTAAATTATAAATCCCTACCTCCTCTCTTAAGTTTTTGAATGTTATCTATTGATATTCAAATAATTACAAGAAAATTTATTTTTTTGTCGGTTAATAGAGATAATCTTTATAGCTACTATAATATTTTTCACAAAGTAATGCTATTATTTTTATTTTTCCAAATATTTCTTTTGATTTTTTTTCCTTTTTTTATTTTTACACTATCACAATTTTATGCCAATGCTCCCAATGTTATCAGGTTCTTCTTACTCCAATTCAACAACCGTAATACCGGTCCCTCCAAACTGAACATGTTCGTCGTGATACTGTTTGATTCCGGATGTTGTTTTCAAATAGTCGCGGACAATCTGCCGCAGAGCGCCTGTGCCTGTTCCGTGTAATATTCGTATGCGGCCTGCATTGCATTGAATAGCATCGTCGACATAGTACGATATTGCCTGCAAAGCTTCATCTGCCCGCATACCTCGAATGTCGATTTCGGGCTTGAAATGTAATTTTTTCTCAGACATACTGTCGGAACTGTTGGCGACAATTATTTGCGATGGAGATGCTTCTTTTTTCAATTGGTTATTACTTATTTTCTCCAACAGGTCTATTTTAGTGGACGTTTTTAATGCGCCGAAAGCAACAACGACATTTTTGCCTTTTACCTCAAGCACTTCTCCGGAAGTACGTTGTCCTTTTATTTTGACAATATTTCCAACTTCAATACTGTTGGAGCTTACATTCGGTAAAGAGAACGGTTTTTTCTTCACTTCCCGTTCTTTTATTTTATTGATTTTATGCGTGATTTTATTGTTTGTAAAACGCTCATCGTTATGTATAGATTGTTTAAAATCTTCTAAATTTTTTCGAACTTTTTTCGTTTTTTCTTTTTCGGCTTGCGCTTCTCTGATTTCTTTAATGGTATTTTCGATTTTAGCATTGGCGCGAGCAAGCATTTGTTCGGCGTCGGTTTTCGCCTTTGCCATGATTTCTTTGCGTTGGTTTTCGACTTTTTCCAAATCCGTTTTGTATCGTTCGGTCAGTTCTTCCAACCGTTTTTCTTGTTGGCGTATGTTTTGTCGTTTGGTTTCCCAATAGCGTTTGTCGCGGACAATATCCTGTAGGTATTTATCCATATCAATGTAATCGTGTCCTACTTTTTCGGAAGCATCTGCGATAACATCTTCCGGCAAACCGATTTTCCGCGCTATTTCTATGGCAAAAGAACTGCCGGGGTTGCCGATAGACAATTTGAATAAAGGTTGCATTTCATGCCGGTCGTACAACATCGCGCCGTTGATTACACCTTCGTGGTCTTCTGCAAACGTTTTTAAGTTTTGATAATGTGTTGTAATGATTCCGAACGTTTGTTTGTTGTTGAAACGGTGCAGTAAGGCTTCTGCAATAGCTCCGCCGATTTGCGGTTCGGTTCCTGCGCCAAATTCATCAATCAGGATTAGAGATTGAGGATTTGCGTTTTTCACCATGTATTTCATATTGGTTAAATGCGAACTGTAAGTACTCAAATCATTTTCGATTGATTGCTCATCTCCGATATCCAGATAAATATCTTTGAATATACCCGTTTTGGAGCGTTCGCTTACCGGAATCAACAACCCGCTTTGGAGCATGTATTGGAGTAGTCCTACCGTTTTGAGCAGTACGGATTTACCTCCTGCGTTTGGTCCTGAGATGACTAAAATCCTTCCGGAAGTCGGTGAATGGTAATTGTATGCCGTTTTCCGTTCACTATTTACCGGTTGCAAGGTAATATCCAAAGGAACAATCGGTTTGTTTTGTCTTTGGTGAGAAAGGTAGAGTAGGGGATGGACGGCCTGAATCCAATCTATTTGTTGTTTATTTTCAATTACCGGAAAAATAGCGTTGAGGTGTAATCCGAATAAAGCTTTGGCGCGAATAAAATCTATTTTCGCCAAAAATTGATAAGAGCGGAGTATTTCCGGTATTTCCGGTCGAATCCGGTTGGTGAAGGCCGTAAGGATCCGGATGATTTCCCGTTTTTCTTCATTTTCCAGTTCACGGACTTTATTGTTGGCTTCTACCACTTCGGCCGGTTCGATAAAAATGGTTTTGCCTGTTGCCGATTCATCATGAACGATTCCTTTCAATTTTCGTTTGAAAGCAGGAGAAATCGGAATCATCAATCGTCCGTCGCGCATTGTCGGGGCGATGTCTTTCTCGACTAATCCTTCCGATTGAGCTGTTCGCAAAATACTGTTTAGCGTTTTTGAAATACCATTAACTGTTTGAGTTAATTGTTTCTTTATGTTACTCAACTCCGGAGAGGCATTGTCTTTTATTTTTCCGAACTTATCCAAAATCAAATCTATTTGCTTGGTCAATTCGGGAAAGGAAGATACATCGTGGGTTAATTCTTGTAAATAAGGATATATGCTTGGATCTTCGGCAAGTGATTTTTGAGACTCTTTGGATCTGAAAAACCGGACAATTTCGTTAATAGTTTCCAGCGAACGGCGAATATCAAATAATTCACGTTCGATAAGATATGTTCCTTCAATGTGAATTTTTTTTAGAGAATCGCGAACGTCGAAGAAATAATCGGACGGGAAATGGTCTTCTTCCTGTATGATACGGGTAAACTCTTGAACCAGATGAAGTTGTTTATGAATAAAATCATAATCGGAGGAAAAAGTCATTTCAGAAACTTTTTCCTCTCCTAATGAAGAAAGGCATTGATTTGTAATCAATTGTCTTATCTTGTCGAAACCTATTTTACATTCGAAGTTTTCGGGATAAATCATTCATGTATTTTTGCACCGGTTCGCAATGCTTTTAGATTCATTTCTACAACTTCCTCTCCTTTTTTGCCGAAAATAGATTTGATTCCATTTTCCAATTTGGAAAATTCAATATTGAGATATGGCGCGGCTGCTCCTAATAAGATGACATTGCCGGAACGCGGCGAACCCAAATCTTTCGCTATTTGTTCCACATCCAGGATGATTTTATGATGGATTTTATCGTATTCCTTCATTAATTTATTGTATTCCGGATAATTGGGGATATTCTCAAAAGGTTTGGAATTTGTTACTATCCAACCGTCTTTTTTCAAATAGTGAAGATAACGTAGCGCTTCCATTGGCTCTAAAGAAATAATAATATCAACATTGCCCAACGGAATTAGATCCGAAGCAATCGGTTTATCACTGATCCGGAGATGGGATTGAACGTCGCCTCCTCTTTGGCTCATTCCGTGTACTTCGGCTTGTTTCATAAAAAGATTGTTTTCCAATGCGGCTTCACCGATTACTGCCGCAATGGAAAGGATGCCTTGTCCGCCGACGCCGGCTAAAATTATATCTGTTTTCATTCTATTAATTTATTAATTAGTTTGTGTGCCGATTTATTGTTATACCGGCAAATTATCTTTTGGAGCGTTTTTTCCTTGCGAGTGTTTGAATACATTCTCGACAAGGTACGATTACGGAAACGCCTTTGTATTCTATTTCTTCCCGGATCATATTTTTCATTTCGTCGTAGTTCTTTTTTAAGGGAACGATTTCGCGAAGATGATTCGGATCTACCCCGATTCCTTTGCATATAGCGTGGATACGACCGGTTGCAGCCGAATCCTGCCCGCCGGTCATACCGGTTGTTTCATTGTCCGAAATGATGATTAGGACATTGGAATTGGAGTTGACACAATCCAATAAGCCGGTCATTCCCGAATGAGTAAATGTGGAGTCGCCGATTACGGCAATAGATGGAAAAATTCCGGCTTCCGAAGCGCCTTTGGCCATAGTGATAGACGCTCCCATGTCGATACAGGAGTTAATCGCTCTGAAAGGCGGTAATGCGCCTAATGTATAACAGCCGATGTCGCTGAATATTTTGGCGTTTTTGTATTCCCTTACTACTTCATTCAACGCTTGATATACATCTCTGTGCCCACATCCGGCGCATAATGCGGGAGGCCGGTTTTCTATTATTTGGGGCGCTTCGTAATGGGATGCAACCTCCAAGCCCAAAGCTTTTCTTACTTTATCCGGAGTTAATTCGCCGTCTCTGTCGAGCGTTTCATCCAATCGTCCGCGTATTTTTATTCCAATTCCTAAATATCCTTTCAATTGCTCTTCTACAATAGGAAACCCGTCTTCCAAAACCAGAATTTCTTCACATTCTTCTACTAATTCCATAAGTTGTTTTTTAGGAAGAGGATATTGGCTGATTTTTAACACCGGATTTTCAAATCCATCCGGATAATTTTCCAGAAGATAATTAAAAGCAATACCGCAAGCGACAATGCCTAAATTTGCTTTTGAATTTTTTGAAGCGAATTTCGACGCAGTAAATAGTTGATTGTACTTCGATTTTTCGGATGCTTCCAAGAAATCTTTTTGTTTTTCCAATAAAATTTTAAACCGTTTGCGAGCATTCACCGGCAAGAGGACAAATCTGAAATCACCATCTTCCGGTATGGAAATCGGATTTTGTTTTTGCTGTTCGCGCGCTATAACGCCCGATCGGGAATGTGCCATACGGGTTGTAATACGTAGCAATATCGGATAACCCAGTTTTTCCGATAATTCGTATCCTTCATAAACCATGTCGTAAGCTTCTTGCTGATTGGACGGTTCAAACATGGGAAGCATGGCAAAATTGCCGTAAATCCGGTTATCTTGTTCATTCTGCGAGGAATGCATGGAAGGATCGTCTGCGGTGACAATAATCATACCTCCATTTATTCCCGATATAGCGCTGTTCATGAAAATATCGGCCGCAACATTTAGACCTACGTGCTTCATACAGGAAAGCGTTCTTTTTCCTGCGTACGACATTCCTAATGCAGTTTCTAAAGCTGTTTTTTCGTTACTGCACCATTTGGAAAAAATGTTTCTTTCTTTTGCCGAAATAGAAGACTGAATGTACTCTGTAATTTCAGTAGAAGGAGTTCCGGGATAAGAATAAACACCTGATAATCCGGCATCAATTGCAGCTTGGGCAATGGCTTCATCTCCTAAAAATAATAGTTTTTTCATTTTGCTGTATATATTTTAATATGCCGATACATTTGTTACATTAATGTATTGGAGCATCAAAATTACATGAAAAACCTTATTTTTCCAAACGGGAGAGAATAAAGCAGTGATTCGGCGATAAAAAAAAATTTCCTTTCTCTACGAATTGATTGATGAGACAGGCTATCTGCTGCAGGGTGTAATAATTTTTTAGCCCTGTGTAAGAAAGCCGGCAATACTTATCCGGCAGGAGTAATCCGCTTGGCTTCCGGCATAAAAAATGAAAGGTAAGTGAATAAATAGAACAATTACGAAACTTTTCGGGAAGGAAAACGGAACATTCGGGAACGATTACGAAACATTTGGGAAGGATTACGGAATATTCGGGAACGATTACGAAACATTTGAGAAGGATTATGGAATGTTCGGGAACGATTGCGAAACATTCGGGAACGATTACAAAACCTTTCGGAACGATGAGGGGATTATTCATCTTGAAGACCTTCGGCCTTCCTTACCCCATTTTCCACTCTTAGTTCTTAAAACTTTACAATAAAAAGATAACAAAAAAATGAGTTGTATTGAAACGACGAGACGGGAAAATAACTATATTTGCATCATGAAAATAGTATCGGTTATATTCTCTGTCTATATTGCAATACTTTCGACAATAGCATATTGCCCGGAGATCCATGAAGCTGATTATGAAATTCAATCTGCCGGACAAACCGGTGAAAACTCCTCGCACGATTGCGACGGTTGCTGTTCGCCTTTTGTAGATTGCAATACTTGCACCGGTTTTATAATTGAAAATTACATCTATATACAACCGAATCCAAAAGGAATTTTTACGGAGATAAATATAAATCAATACCAATTCTATGTCTCGCCTTTCCTCAAAGGCATTTGGCAGCCACCGAGAATTGCTTAACTGTTCGGTGATTTTTTTATCGTTGGAATTAGGATATTTCGACGCTTTTTATTATTCCATTTATTAAATTAAAATTAAAAATAAAATGAAAGTATATCTATTTATATTTAGTATATTGGTTTTGTGCAACACGATTACGGCACAATCCAAGCAAGATACTCTTCCTGAAATGGAAGAACTGGAACTGGAAGAAATTGTCGTTTCATCTACTCGCAGTACGCGTACGATAGAGCGTATTCCTACACGAATAGAGTTTATAGGAGGAGAAGAACTGGATGAAAAAGGAAATATGAAACCGGGCGACATTCGTATGTTACTTAATGAAAGCACCGGCATTCAAACACAACAAACTTCGCCTATTTCCGCTAACGCTTCCATACGTATACAGGGGCTGGACGGAAGATACACGCAAATTCTCAAAGACGGTTTTCCGATTTATTCGGGAGCGGCGAGCGGTCTGGGACTTTTGCAAATCCCTCCTCTCGACTTGAAACAAGTTGAAATCATAAAAGGATCTACATCAACACTTTACGGTGGCGGAGCGATTGCCGGTTTGGTAAATCTTGTTTCTAAAACGCCGGTAAAAGAACGAACGCGGACTTTTCATCTAAATGGAACTTCAGCGTTGGGTTTGGATGTAAACGGCTTTTATTCCCAACGTTTTGAAAAAACAGGTATAACACTGTTTGCTTCGCGCAACAGCAATGCGGCTTATGATCCTGCCAATACCGGATTTTCGGCTATTCCCAAATTTGAACGATATAACGTAAATCCGCGATTATTTGTTTATTTCAGTTCGAAAACAAAAATGGATTTCGGTGTCAATACTGCGTTTGAAAACCGATTAGGCGGTGACATGCGTTATATCGAAAGGAAAAGTAATAATGAACACAGCTATTTTGAAGACAATCAAACGCAACGGGTAAGTACACAATTTTCCATCGAACATCATTTGGACGAAAAATCAAAGTTGACATTTCGCAACAGTTACAATTATTTTCACCGGATGATCATTATTCCGGATCATACTTTCGACGGTCGCCAGAATGGTACTTTTTCCGAATGTAATTATCTCCATACCGGCGAAAAAACCGAATGGGTAGCGGGAGCAAATTTGTGGACAGATCATTTTGCCGAAAAGAAACATTCCGATTTCGAATCGCGCAATTACACTCGGACGACAAGCGGGCTTTTTGTTCAAAACAATACGAAAATAACAGGCTGCTTTAGCATTGAAAGCGGCTTGCGCGGCGATTATGTCGTAAATTATGGTTTTGTTCTGTTGCCCCGGTTATCGGCTTTATTCAACGTTGGCAAAAAATGGTCGTCGCGTATCGGCGGCGGTTTAGGTTATAAAACACCAACCATCTTTACCGAAGAAAGCGAACGAATACACTATCGAAACTTATTACCGGTGAACAGTGAGTTTAATAAACTCGAACGAAGCTATGGCGTAAATGCTGATATTAATTACAAATCGGCAATTGGAGATGCAATTTTTTTATCTGTCAATCAATTATTTTTCTACACTTATCTCGATCGTCCGCTGCTGATGAAGCCGCTTTCCGGTGGAAATTATCAGTTTTGGAATATTGACGGACATATTGATACTAAAGGAGCGGAAACCAACTTGAAAATCAGTTATGACGATTTTACTCTTTTCGTTGGTTACACTTTTACAGACGCGAAAGTAAAAGAAAACGGCATAATTTATTCTAATCCACTCACTTCCAAACATCGCTTGAACAATGTCTTGATGTATGAAAAAGAAGACAGTTGGAAAATCGGATTGGAAGCCTATTATTATAGTCCTCAACGACTCAACGACTCAACAGCGGGGCGCGATTATTGGATTTGTGGAATGATGTTAGAAAAGATATGGAACTGTTTTTCCATTTATGCTAATTTTGAAAACTTTACCGATACGCGGCAAACAAGGTTCGACAGCATATACACAGGGACAATTACCCATCCTGTTTTTAAAGATATATATGCGCCGCTCGACGGATTTGTTGTAAATGCAGGGATAAAAATCAAACTGTAAGTTATATATGTTTCGTTATAACAAAGCCATTCACTGCCGACTGTCTTTTAACTTACTTTAAAAAATATTGTCGCTCGGATGAAATATTAGGGTAGAATCGAATGATTTTTACGATTTAGTAGATACGATATTAGAATTTATTGTATATTTGCAGAAAATTTTTTCATAAAAAATGCAATATCTTTTCATAAAAAATGTAACTAACGCTTTTTTTATATAAAAATTTTGTGAGCTTGTTTTTACCCTTGTTTACAACTATTATTTTTTGCTTTGAATTTAATTCTATATGAAAATGAAAAATTTAACAATTTTATTTCCTGTTTTTTTCTCTTGCCTTTCCCTGCAAGCACAGGAAAGCGTCAATGCCGGAGGAGGTGATATTGCCGAATCGGGCATAACAATCGCTTATTCCATTGGGCAAGTTTTTTCCGAACCTGTCATTTACACCGAAGGTTCGCTTACGCCGGGCATCCAGCAAGCCTATGAGATCACGCTTGTTTCCACTTTGCCGGAAATGAACCTCGATTTGCAAATCCGCGCTTATCCCAATCCCGCCGACGACTATCTTTTGCTCTCCTTTCCCGAATACAGAAAAGCCGTTCACACCCTGCGATTGATCGACTCGTCCGGAAAAAATATTTACATGGACGAAGTAAAAGAAGAACTCTCCCGTTTGGAAGTACAAGGCTTGACTCAGGGAGTCTATTTTCTGCAAATAGCAAATAAAGAACAAATTATACAACTATTTAAAATCATTAAAAAATAGGAATACGAATTTTCCATCCGAAAGCGGGGGAAAAACGTAAAAATGGTCTTTGACACATTGGTTTATACGCACTCTGGAAATTTACACCTCTCTTATTTGGTTGGGTGAGAAGAAAAGCCTATCTTTGCTTTTGACAACAAAAAAATATTTTTTAGCAAAAACAAATAAAAAAATGGCACGTTATCTTGACCCCAAAAACGATTTGACTTTTAAGCGGATATTCGGAGAACA
>JAIRLY010000385.1 GCA_031259075.1 Dysgonamonadaceae bacterium
TGTTCTAAATGCGGTTCCTTGATTTTTTCCACATCCTTTGCCAGAAAACAGTGGGTAACGTTTTTAATCGTTGAAGGATTCGGCGACAGGTTCATATATTCCACCCAAACGCCGTTGCCGTAGCCGGTTTCTTCCATTAATTCCCTTTGCGCCGAAACCAGGGGAGAAGCATCTTCCTTTTCGCAGACTCCCGCACATAATTCGAAATGCACACTCCCGATTCCATGACGGTACTGTTTTACAAAAACAAACTGTTTCGTTTTGGTTATCGCTATCACGTTGACCCAGTCGGGATATTCCGTTACGTAATACGACGGTATCTGATGCCCGTTGGGTAGTTTTACGGTATCGCGCCTGACGGTAAACCATGGTTCGGTAAACAAATATTCACTTTTAAGAACTTCCCAATGCAGTTTTTTATCTGTTGTGCTCATTTTTTATTTGTTAATTACAATATAGCGCAAATGTACATGAAATTTTTCAATCGCACACAGACGGATAAAATTTTGGGGAGTAATTGTTTCCCCCTTTTACATCAAGTTACTATTTTACTAAATTTGTGCTATAAATGTATTTTTAGCTATATCTACCAAATACTAGAATACAAAATCCATCGTTGCCGACTTGGGAGTTGCATGGAAAAGAGACAGAGAATCTCAGAATTGAGAAAATTCTTGCGGATTTTCCGAAAAATATCTCTGTTGAAAGGTATAATAAAAATTGAATCGAAAAAGTAATTTTTTTATTGATAATCAGAAATTAAAACCGTACCTTTGCACCCGTTTTATTATGACAACATAATGTCTAACTTATTAATTAACATTTTTTATTAACAATCATGAGTGAAGAATTAAACAAAGAGCAGTCTGCAGAAACTGCTGAAGTTCAAGAAACAACAAACCAGGAAGTAGTAACTCCGGTGATTGAAGAAGCAACACCGCCGATAATTGAAGAAACTCCCCCAACAGAAGAAACTATAATTCCTGTTGAGAATACTGTAACCGAAGAAACTATAATTCCGGTTGAAAGTTCCGTAACTGAAGAAATTACAGTTCCGGTTGAAAGTTTTGTAGCCGAAGAAGTTCCGGTAGCTAAAGAAAAAACCGCTAAAATTCAAAAAACAGAAGCTCCTAAAGCTGATTTTGACTGGGATGCTTACGAAAAAGGAGAAACTTACGGGGATATAAGCAAAGAAAAATTGACTGAAACGTACAATCAATCATTAAACAAAATCAACGACAGGGAAGTAGTAATCGGTAAAGTGACTTCTCTAAATAAAAGAGAAGTAGTAATTAATATCGGTTATAAATCCGACGGCGTCGTCTCAATGACGGAATTTCGTTACAATCCCGATTTGAAAGTCGGCGATGAAGTAGAAGTATACATTGAAAGTCAAGAAGATAAAAAAGGACAATTAATTCTTTCCCATAAGAAAGCGCGGGCAACCCGCTCTTGGGATAAAGTCAATGCTGCTCTTGAAAACAACGAAATTGTCAAGGGATACGTTAAATGCCGTACCAAAGGCGGTATGATTGTCGATATATTTGGGATTGAAGCTTTCTTACCGGGTTCTCAAATCGATGTTAAACCAATTCGCGACTACGACGTCTTTGTCGATAAAACCATGGAATTCAAAGTAGTTAAAATCAACCAAGAATTCAAAAATGTGGTGGTTTCTCACAAAGCGCTTATTGAAGCTGAATTAGAACAACAAAAGAAAGATATTATTTCCGGTCTCGAAAAAGGCCAGATTTTGGAAGGCGTCGTTAAAAACATCACTACTTATGGTGTATTCATCGACTTGGGCGGCGTAGATGGTTTAATTCATATCACCGACTTAAGTTGGGGACGCGTTTCTCATCCGGAAGAAATAGTGAAATTGGATGAAAAAATCAGTGTCGTTATTCTTGATTTCGACAATGACAAAAAGCGGATTGCTCTCGGTTTGAAACAATTGACTCCGCATCCATGGAATGCGTTGGATGAAAACCTCAAAGTAGGCGATGTAGTTAAGGGCAAAGTAGTCGTTATGGCCGATTACGGAGCATTCATCGAAATTGTTCAAGGAGTTGAAGGACTTATCCATGTTTCGGAAATGAGTTGGACGCAACATCTGAGAAGCGCTCAAGATTTCATGAAAGTGGGCGACGAAGTAGAAGCCGTAATCTTGACATTGGACCGCGAAGAGCGAAAAATGTCTTTAGGCATCAAACAATTAAAATCAGATCCGTGGGAAGATATCGAAACTCGCTACGCCATCGGAAGCAAACACACCGCTAAAGTGCGTAACTTCACTAATTTCGGCGTATTTGTGGAAATAGAAGAAGGAGTAGAAGGTTTAATTCACATTTCCGATCTCTCTTGGACAAAGAAAATCAAACATCCAAGCGAATTTACTTCCATTGGCGCCAACATTGACGTTCAAGTATTGGAAATTGACAAGGAAAACCGCCGTCTGAGTTTGGGACACAAACAATTAGAAGAAAATCCATGGGATGTATTCGAAACTATTTTCACCGCAAATTCGATTCATGAAGGAACCATTGTTGAATTATTAGATAAAGGCGCCGTCATTTCACTCCCTTATGGAGTAGAAGGCTTTGCAACTCCCAAACATCTGGTAAAAGAAGACGGTTCTCAAGCTCAATTAGATGAAAAATTAAATTTCAAAGTAATTGAATTTAATAAAGATTCAAAACGGATTATTCTTTCGCACAGCCGTATTTTCGAAGACGAACAACGGGCAAAAGAAGCCATGGCTGCAACTGCTGAAAAGAAAGTAACGAAAAGGGTTAAAAAAGAGAAAGAAGAAATACTTTCTCAACAACCGATGGAAAAAACAACTTTAGGCGACATTTCCGAATTGGCAGAATTGAAGTCCAAAATGGAAAGTAGCAAAGAATAATAAAAAAAGAATCTAAAAAAACCGAACTTATTTCTATTCTAAATTTATCAGAAATAAGTCCGGTTTTTTATTTTAGAAGAGTTTTAATGCTCTAAGAAAATTTAAAAAAGATACGCGAGGGAAACTTTAAAATTACGATTTGAGATACGAGACAAATCTTTTGCTTTTTTCAATTCACCTTTCCGTATATCAGAAAATCCAAAGTCATAACCTGCAGTTATTTGAATTTTTTCAAACTGAATTCCTCCCATAGCGCTAACTCCGGCATCAAATCTATTCAATTCTTTTTTAAAGACTTTATTTGTGCCGCTCAATCCATAAGCAAGATAAGGGCCGACGCCTACAATCACATTCAAATCAGATCCAACATCCATTTTATATCCAAGATACATCGGAAGTTGAAGATAATTCAAAGTATGGTTAATAAATTTCTTACCATCTTTTTCTTTCATTCCTTCTTGAGAAAATAAAAGTTCCGGTTGAATAAAAAAAGATGGTGAAAAAAGCTCTACATGACCAATTAATCCGACGTGAGATCCCGATTTGAATTTCGTTTCAGCCGACTTAGAAAAACCGGATAAAGTAGATACATTCAGACCGGCTTTTACTCCATAGCTCACTTGAGCCTGAGAAACAAATACGATTAATAAAAATGCTGATACAACACTCAATTTAACTAAATTTTTCATTTATAAATAAAATTAATTTATTAATAGTCAATGGTTAATGATTTATAAAAACGTTAAAACTCTTCATAAAAATATTTCAACAAAGGTAATAGACAAAAACAAAAGATTCGTTCTTTTTTTGGAGTGAATTAAAATTTATTTTTCGCATTGTAAGTAAGTATCAAAAGGTTTTTCACAGATTCTTTGTTTCCATGAATAATTTGTTTCCCGCCTTTTTCAAAATAAGAAATGAAAAATGATTATTGAGAAATCTATCTGTTTTTTACATTTATCGAAAAATAGGTGATGCTGGAGAAATAATATTTTTGTATAGTATTTTGATAATCAATATTCCAAAAATATACATTAAAAATTAAAGGATCGCATGGTCAAAGTCAGGAAAATCTGCATGGTCTGTTGCGGACAGACATCTCTCTCGTCTATCTCTTTTGTCTTTTTATAAATTATATTTTTCCATCACTAAAATAAATATCTCACAGTTTCATCTTGTAACTCACACCGATTGCCAATATATTTGCTTCATTTCCAGCCGTATATTGATCGTAACGAGCAAAAAATTCAAAATAATCCGTACGATTCAAACGCCAAACAACGCCTCCTTGATAACGAAAACGAGTAAGCTCATTACCTGCCGGATTATTTAAATCGTTGGAAATATCGCAGGAAATAAAAGGTTTCCAAGGCGAACCCCAAATAGAATATTCTATTTGAATTTTATTTTTCATTCCATATTTGGGATTGATTTTATATCTTCCCCGATTCTCGTCCCTGTAAGTTCCCTGCAATCGGCCTCGCCATGAAAAAGTAAATGCTTCCCGCGTTTCTTTATAAGAAATATTAAAATACGAACGATGTCGCGGCTCAAAAAAAGAATCGTCGTTATACAAATATATAAAAGCATAATAAACGCCAAACTTTAACTTTCTGTCAAACAGCGCATAATCGAAACCGAAAGTGGTTACGCTCCGGTCAAAACCAACCGGATTGTTTTTCAATCGGACTTCTTCCTCCAGAGCTAAACTAAAAAAACGATTCAAATCTTTTTCCAGTTCCACAGACAAAGAAGCTCCGTAATGATTTTCTTTCTCGCTTTGAGCCAAAACCGGCAAAGGGATGAAAAGAAGAAAAAGCAATCGTGTTATTTTTATCATATTGATTTATGAGAAGCGAATAATACTGTCTATTGCATTAATTTCGTTGGGATCGGCTTTGTAGTATACTTTTAAGTATGCTACATCGCGCAGAAAATCAATATGTCCTATTTCCACTTTTGTTATATCCAAACCGGTTCTTCCTTGTAAATCGGCAAGCATTTCGTCGTATTTTTCCGGTTTTATTAAAGCGATTCGTTCATAAAGAATAATCTTTGTAGAGGTATGTTTAAGAAATTTATTACTTTCCAACAGCCAGATAACCAGAATAAAAAGAAAATTAGCAACAACGATGGAAACGATTGGAATATCCATAGCCAAACCATTGATAACCGAAATTCCAATGATAACAAACAGATAAGTCATTTCACGAATCTGCACCGTTTCCGTCCGGTAACGGATCATTCCGAATATCGCAAAAAGTCCTAATGCAAAACCGATTTGCATCGGAATACTTTCTAAAAGAAACAGCAAAAGGAATATCGTTACGCTAAAAAGCATAAAAGTGAAATAATAATCTTTTCTTCGGCTTTTCCGGTAATAGAAAAATTGAATAATAACCCAACAAACAAGGATATTGAAGGTAAATCTTAACAAAAGCATCCAAAAACTCACTGGGTCAAATACATCGACGCCCATAAAAGTAAGTCCCTTCTCTGCAAGTTCTACTGCATGTTCTGCAACTATTTGAGGATCGTAATCGGATTGAATCATACGGTTTAGTGTGTTATTTTATTTATTATCAACCATTTCTTTTTAAAATCGTTATATTTTATATTTGAATCCGTAAGTATCGTTCCCATACAATACTTACTGAAAGAAAGTTTTTTAATTCGCAACCGGTTTAATATATCCCGAAAATCGGAATGTTGCCATCCGTCTTGTTTCAGTTCAAGAACGGCGATATCGTCCATTCTTTTTGTTTCTCCTGTTTTATAATTCCGGAACGAAAGATCAAGATCGATCGTAACCCGCTCGGTCGCCTTGTTATTGACTAATGTAATCCGGTTGAATGTATTCCCCAATGAAGGTTTCAATTCGGCGCTGTCAAAAAGAGAATTTTCTTCTATAAAACGCTTATCATTTACATTTAGATCATCTATCGTATCAATGGAAGAATAATGAACAGGGATGCGTATTTTACTTGTTCTTCCTTTATTATTTTTATTTTTTATTTCAAGAAACGAAACTTTCGAATCGATATAGGAACGAATACGTATTTTCTGCCGGTTTAATTTCCCATTTTGATGGGTGACAAACGCCTTCAAATCAGCTGTATCCAAATATTGCGTACTATAAGGAGCGATTCGTTTTCCATTATTAATTTGTATTTTAAAATAAGGTGTCATCTTTTCCAAGAGCGACGGCAAAAGGGTAACCGATATCACGTATTTGAAATCCACTCGATCCATTAAATGAATATTTTTCATTTCTTCTAATGTAATCGGCTGCATCTTTCCCAGAATTATTTCTAAATCTTCTAAAAAAAACTTGGACAAAACAGTTTTTTCCGACTTATCGTTCATCTCTCTCAACTCATTACTACTTATAAGAATACTCATACACCTTCGTTGAATATAATTTTCCGTCGGGATTGTAATTGTATTGAATCTTTTTTCTTCCGTTCGGGAGGTATTCATATTTGCGAATTCGGTATAATTTATTTTTATCATTATATACATTTTCCCGAATACATTTTCCCGTTTCATCGTACTCAAAAGTCACCCGTTCCCGTTGTCCGTAAACAGCATATTCTATTTCTTCCAACTTAAAACCATTTTCGTCCCACACCGTCAGATGATCCATCCATTTTCTTTTTCCTTTTGAATCGGCATTCATTTCTTTCACTACCAGATTTTTACGTAATGCTCTTTTTTCTTCCGGAGTCAAAAAGGGAGTTTGAGCTTGCGACGCCGCAGGCTGAGTTGCCGGATTCTGATCCTGAGCAATACTATTAATAAAATAAGCGCCAATCAAAAGCGTTATCACAAACACAATTGTATATTTTTTCACTTTTCCCATACGTCGTTAAACAGCCACATTTACTTCAAACGTTTCTTCTATCTCATATATTTTATTGATTTCGATTATCCTGACCGGCTTGATAATCAAATCAACTTTTTCGGTATTTGCATTTTCCGTTTCCACCGCTATTTCATAATCGCCCGGAAACAATTTCTGAAAAACAAAAACGCCCCCTCCTACCCTCGTATCGTTAAAAAACGCAACTTCACCCGTATGACGGATATAAGCGCGCATTCCGGTGCCGGGACCTGTATCGCGATAACTCCCATTATGATAATAGGTTGCATTTACGTTGCCTTTAATCATAGCTGTACCGTAAGCCTGACCGGTATGAATAAAAATAGTATCGGCTTTATTGATATTTCCACTTACTTTCACTTTCTTTGTTATCGCCTCTTTACGCCCGTCCGCATAATCGGATACAGCATATACGCGATAATTTCCTTTTCTTAGATAATCGAACCGGTAAAATCCATTTTGATCCGTATCAACATCATCGCCGAAATAATCGTCATTATCCCCAAAAATGAGATAAACATCTTCTTTTACTGCCGGAAACGTATCGGTCCGGAACGAAAAATGATCATCGTAATGTTCCACTTTATATACATAACCTTCCAACGAAGAAGTCCCTCCCAATCCTTCATCCTTATTACAAGAAGAATGTAATACAAAAATAAGAAATAAAAGCAAAAAATAAGAATATATTTTCATGACATGATAAATTGACAGTGAAAAAATTGTTAAAAATACAAAGGTAAAAAAAAATTCATAAGTTTTTTAAGAATATATGATAATAATTTAAAACATTATAAATATATTTGCAAAAATATACATTAAAAAAGTTTTTGAGAACATTATTTATATTTATTAATTTAACAACTAAATTTTATGAAACATTTGAAATTGATAGCGCTGATACTGCTGATCGCGTTATCTACTCATCTGAAAGCAGGAGTGATTGATCAACCGTTCAGACCGGACTTCGGCCCGATCTATACAAGTTCCACCGAAGGTGAAACAGACGACGGTTGGAAGTATGTATCATTGGCGTATACTACTGAAGCGGACAAGATCTATTACGGCAATGCCGCCGTCTATTTACAATCATATCGATGGGAAACGGACCCGAAGGGATACCTGATGACTCCCGAAAAAGCAGGAGGCGTCGGATGGATTACTTTCCTGTACAAAACATATCAGACGGATAGTTGGTATCCGGATGATTATTTTGAACTGGCGGTACAGGTATCGGAGGACGGAGAAACTTTTACCGCTATTGATACGGTAAAAACTCCTATTGTGGAAAACAAAACATGGTTTCGTTATTCAAAAATCGTCAACAATGCCGCTGCCAAGTACGTCAAGTTTGAATTATTAAAACATACAAGCACCCCGTCCAGTATGATTATTGATGAAATCGGCATCACAGACGTTCAAACAACCGGCAATCCGATTAATTTGGCGATTAGTTTCAATGCCAATGTATCCATTGAAGGCGAAGTAGGACAAACAAGCAACATTCCAAATGCATTTCTTGTGAGTGGTAATGTGCCGGGTGGCGTTACGCTTTCCTTAGATAAAGGAGAAAACTCTCCTTTCGCTCTGAATCCGACTGCAGTCGGAGAACTTGTACCCGGAATGATGATATCGGCTGTGGTTGCCGTTGATTTTACCCCTGCGGTTAAAAGCGTATCTTCCGACTTCATCAAAGTAACCGGAACGAATCTTCCCAACCTTGCATTTCCGATAACCGGATTGGGATTGGAGCGCACCATTGTGGAAGGGTTTAACCCGGAATACAGTCCGTACGGTTATGGAAACCGCAACTCGTTTGATTACTTAGGCTGGTCGGTTGTAAATGGAAGCTTCTTACTTGGAAATGCTTATTCGGACTTTTATTATGAAGGCTCCGGCGTCGTGCGCTTTTCCGGCTCGCTGACTTCGCCGAGAAAATTAGGCGGAATCGGTTCTTTCTCTTTCTTCTACAAGTCCGATCTTGTTCAAGAGAGTATAAACTTTATTGTATTTTCGTCTACCGATGGAACCACATGGACGGAAATTGACCGTCTTACGGCTTCATCGCCTTATTTCACCCAATATGTCAAGACGTTGACCGGCGATGCAAACTATGTGAAAGTGGAATTTGCAACGCCTTCAACAGACAGTTCTTCTCCGCTTTTAATCGTAGACGCTTTCTCCATCACCGAAAAAGACGCTCCTTTAGCATCGGTATCCGGCAATGAAGTGAAATACTTAGCAGAAAATGCGCCTTATTCATTTACCGTTCCGGTCACATTCGCCGGTGGTCTGACAAGTAACGACGTTACGGTAAGCATAGATGACGCGCAATTCCAGTTAGGAACAGTTTCGGCTAATTCAATAGCCGTAACTTACAATCCGGAAGAAGGTAAAAAATATGCTGCGGGAATGCTTACCGTTTCCGGCGGCGGATTGAATTTTCCCTTTAGAATACCGGTTTCGGCCTATCTTCTGTCCGATGCATTGTTTACCGATTTTGACGGCGACAACTGGCAAGGTTCTTATGATTTGAAATATTATATTACCAACGACGGTTGGACGGTAATAAACGGACAACAAATTAATTACAGCACCGGTTTTAACAGCGCCGCAGCGCTATCGATCAGGTCCAATGGAAACAAGGGCAGTTTGATTTCTCCGCCTAAATCCGGCGGCATCGGCGACATCCAATTTTTTGCAGGAGGCGCTTCTTCATGGAGTTCTCCTAATATCTCCGTCTATGTATCGGAAGATGGAGTAACTTGGGGTGAAGCGATCGGTAGCGCCATTCCTGCCGGAGGAGTTTATCAGGAATATAATTATACCGTCAATAACGCCAATGCAAAGTACGTAAAAGTAACAGTAAGTGAAGACGAATGTTATTTCGAAAATTTCTCTATTACCAAACAGGGTACAGGAATATCGAAAGTTTCTTTCTCCGAACCGCCTGTATTTACTACTCCAAAAGGGGTAGCGCAAATACTCCAAATAAACGTAGACGGATCAAACATCACTTCCAATCTGACGGTTCGCTTCAAACAAGGGAACGCTTTTTCTTCTACCGTATCAACGATCGCTGCAGCGGATATTAATAATAAAACGTATGCCTTACCGGTAACACTCCAATCGGAAACAGGCGTGTATTTATTAGATACACTGGTCATATCGGGCGATTGCCTTGCATTTGACTATACGCTCCCCTTGAAAGGATACATTTTGCAAGACTTGTTATATGAAGATTTTGACGCCCCATGGACTGAGTTAAGCGAGTATGGCAGTTATATCACAGCTAACGGATGGGCTATCACCAATGGTTTTTATGAAAAATATGAACAAGGCTTTGGTAGCGTTGCTGCTGTTTATCTTTATAACTACTCAAATGGTCAATTGGTTTCGCCTCCCAAATCCGGAGGTATAGGTACGCTTCAATTTTACGCTAAAATCAGCAGTTATGATAACGAATCCAATATCACTGTATCCACATCGGCAGACGGAATCGAATGGACGCCTCTGGAAAACGTTATTTCCGTAACAACTTCTTCTTATAGCGAGTATATTGTTTCCATTGACAACGAAAACGCCAAATATCTGAAAATAGCGATTAGTGGCGGATCTTCCTGCTATTTTGAAAACATTGCCGTTACCAAATATGGAGTTGCTCTCTCGAAAATTCTTTTGGAAAATCAACCGCTTTTCAAGACCAACAAAGGAGTTGAACAAACGGAAACCCTTGAGTTATTCGGCGAAAATATCAGTTCCGATTTGACGGTTCGCTTCAAACAGGGCAATGCCTTTTCTTCTATCGTCACTACAATTGCTGCTGCGGATATTAACGGCAAAACATACGAATTGCCTGTGAAATTCCAATCGGAAAAAGGCAGTTATTTGCAGGATACGCTGGTAATATCGGGAAGCGACTTGGCGTCCGACTACATTTTCCCATTGAAAGGGTATATCTTACAGGATTTAATCTATCAGGATTTCAACGGGACATGGATACAAGGCGCTACGTATAACTTTAATACAGTGGACGGATGGGAAATAGCTTATGGACAATCCGATACTTATTCAAATGTGTATGAAGGAAGTGCAGCTTTATACCTTAATTGCTCCAGTTCTGCTGAAGAGCCGTCGAGTATACTCTCTGTGCCTAAATCGGGTGGTGTAGGAACTATATCTTTCTATTATAAAACCCATTATTACGAGAGTGGAACATTCCGAGTGGTTACTTATAAAACTCTTGGGGGTGAACCGACAATAATTGAAACAATTGAAGCTCCGGTTGATATGCCTTATACGTATTACAGCAAAACAGTCAATGATCCGGATGCTCAATATATAGAAATTCAGCTTCTTGTCGATCCGGATAATTGGTCCAGCCTCTATATTGATGCGATAACCGTAAGTGCAAGCGGCAAAGGTATTCCGGCGGCAATCGTCCCGGAAGAAGTCTGGTTGTCGGCTTACAACGGAGAAACGGATACCCAAACTTTCGATTTGCAATTTGAAGCGGTAGAAGAAGAAATCCGGTTATCTTTGGTAAACGGCGCTGATTTCAGTATCGACAAAACGACAATCACTCCGGCTACCGGCGGCGCAACCACAGAAACCGTTACGGTAACTTACACGCCGTCCGAATTTTTCAGTACAGACTCCCTTCGGATTGAAAGCGACGGATTAGTAACACCCATCTTTGTTCCAATCTATGGAAACATATTGAAAGATAAGTTATTACAGGATTTCAATAAAGAAGGCTGGGAAATGTATAATGATGGAAATACTGTGTTGGACGGTTGGGTAATTACTCAAGGTAGAAGAACATATCCTTATGAAATGATTGAAGGCGATCCCAATACAGGAGGTTCGCTCCGGTTAACGGCATACAATACCGCAACGGGAAGTCTTGTATCTCCGGCAAAATCGGGAGGTATCAATACGGTTGAGTTTTATTATCGCAATCAATTTAGCTACTATGTAGATTCAATGAGTTTTGTAATCGAAACATCGGTAGAAGGACAAATTTGGGACAAAGTAGATGAAGTGAAATTGCTTGAAAGAGAAGAATTCCAGCCTGTAAAACACTTGTATTCCCAAGAGATAAAAGATAAAGATGCAAGATATTTCCGTATTTCGGCAAATTTGCTTGGCGACGACTTAAACGAAAATGCAGCCGGCTACCTGTTTGTCGATTCCATTGCAATAGACGCTTTGCCGTATTTGCGTAAAGCAGGCAATGTTCCGGAAGTGGAAACAACAACGGTTCCGGTTACTATTCCGGTAGCAATCCGCGGATTGTTGAACACGGATGCGAGCATTACATTGGCAGCCGGAACAAACTATACTTTAGGTAAAACGAGTGTAACGCCGGCAGAATTGACCGATGGCACAATTGTTTCTTTCGATGTAACTTTTACAGCTGAAACAACAGATACCTATAAAGATACGGTGATTATTTCCAACACAGATATTGAAAACGTCCGGATACCTTTATCCGTCCGGTTCTCCGGTACGGGAATAAACGACGTTTCCAATCCTGTTTCCGTTTATTTGTCCAAGGACGGCGTTTTGAACGTTCTCGGTGCTTCGGCAGGTACAAAAGTGACAATAATCAACGTACAGGGCCAACCGCTCTTTAACGCCCAAGTAAATTCCAACAAGGAACATTTCAATGTTTCATTACAAACGGGGGTTTACATCGTAAAAGTAGGCGATAAAGCTTGGAAAGTGAAGAAGTAGAAACACGCTATTGCAAGTAAAATGAAGCAATTCGGAATCTTATCACGGGTTCCGGATTGCTTTTTATGGAAATTTTCCATTTACAATAAATGATATCTTTAATAAAAAACTTACACAACACCCGTATGGCAACAATTTTTTATTGCTCTTTTCTTTATTTTTTAACAGTTTATATTTCTATATCTCAGCGACCTTGATTAAGGTATATATGGCCCATTCGAGCACGCGCGCGTAAGCATATAAAAAATCAATTAAATATACAAATATGAAAAAAATTATTTTGTTAACAGTAATTTTATTTATTTCTTGCGGAATTCAAGCGCAAGAAGTAACACGGGGACAGTTAATAGACTTGCATTACAAAGCCCGAAAAGCAGAAAAAGCCAATAATCCACAAGAAGCTTTGGAAATTTACAAAACGATTCTTTCGGTCGATACAAATTTACCGGCGCCCTACTTAAAAATGGCGGATATTTATGCGGCCGACGAAAGTAATGCAGAATCGGTCTTAATAGCCATTTCTTTATACAACAAGTATTTACTCTTGCAACCGGATGATGAAAATGCGCCTGTCCTAAGAAAAAAAGTCGCATATTTACAAAAACTTGCAGGTAAAGAAGAAAATGTGAACCTAACGGATTTGCTATATATCAATCAGGAACAAGCCCAAAATGTGATTGCTGCCAAAGCGCGCCGCGGATTAAAGGCCAGTACGAAAGAAGAACTCGTGCAACAGATAGAAGACGCAAACACTCTCTATGATAATACGCAAACGGCTATTAACAGCGGTAATGTGCAAGGCGGCATACAGCAACTCGAACAGTTGCTGGAGCAAACCGACCCCACAAGTCCACTCTACACACAGGCTAATATGCAACTTGCCGAAATGTACGGCAAACAAGGAGACGTGCAAAAAATGCAAGAGATACTTGCTGCTGTGGAAGAAAATATGGAAATCAATAAAGATATTTCGCAATACCTCAATACAAAAATAAAAGATGCTACGCCTTTTGAAGACGATATTTGCGGAATTTGGGTGTCGGATTTGAGTTTTGATATAGACAAAGACGCTATACCTTATTTGGTTATGGAAATCGCTAAAGACGGAAACAGAGATTACAATTCCAAAATATTGCCTTACTGTACTTATGCAAAAAAAATGAAAATGTATCAGGGCAATCCTTTCAACTACCACCCGGTAAGCGCCGAAGGAGCGAACAGCAGCTATATTGCCCATTCATATTCGAATACTACTATACCTCAAAATGAAATAATCTCATTTTCATTTGGCGATCAAAAATTCAGAGCGGGAATATCTACCGGAACTGTAGAATTTGTAGCCGGTGTAACTGATGAGATAACCGAATCGGTGGCAAAATCGGCGGCTTATCAACTCGACGATCCGTTGGAAAACGCCGCTGTACAATTAGGCATATATGCTGTAGGCACTATTATTAAAAGTGTTACATACCTGCTTTCATTGGATACGAAGAAAACTGTTCATATCGCTACAAATATGGAGAGAATCTTTTCGGGTGTTGCACAGTTAAATATGGTAACAACCAACATCGTTGAAAAGAGTAACCATTACGAAAAAGAATCGACGGACAGCATACAAATAAAAATGTATAAACTGTATCCCGAATACAATATAATGTTTGCCGATAAAGACAACGAATTGTTTGGGTATAAACAATTTTCGGAAAGTGAAACTAAAAAATCGGAAGAATACGGGCTTTTGAGCGCCTTGAAAGAACGCGGGTATTTTAATCGTCGGTCTTACAAAAATCTGGAACAAAAAATAGTCGATTACTGTTGGGCAAAATCAGATGAAAACCCCAATATGAAAACGATGGCGGCTATTTGTATGGAAAGTTTTGAACATGCCAAAAAAGGATTGTTTGAGTTGAATTATGAAGATGCTAACGGTTCGTTTGCCGGTTGGATAAATATGAAAGGGCAGAAAAACGGTAATGGAGCGCTTATCAGTCACTCGGGCTACAAATACGTTGGTATTTTTGAAAACGACCGTTTGAAATCCGGCTCATATACTGTTTTTGATCCGGAAACAAAAAACGTTAAAGCGGAATATACCGGAGAGTTCAAAAATGATAAATTCGATGGGAACGGTCTGATGACGACTTTTGATTCAACCGGACAAAAATTGTCTTTTCTGGATGGTAAATGGAAAGCCGGCGAATTTAAAGAAGGACAAGGCAGTTACGACGGTGGCATTTTTACCGGCAAATGGAAAATGTTGAAAAAAGAAAGGAAAATTGTACCTGACGGCAAAGGCGTATGGGTAAAACCGGACAGTGAAACTACCGGAACATGGAAAAATGGCGTATATGTAGAAGAAAAGCAAAAAAAATTAAAAAATAAAGAGTGATGAAACGGATAATTATTGTAATAATATTTGTATCGTGTGGCATCAGTTATACAAAAGCGCAAACAATGTCGCAAAACGAAGCTATGGCAGCAGAGATAGACTGTGACAACTGCTTTTATGAGGCAATAGACAGAGATAGGAAAAAAATAGAACAAAGAAAAGCTAGTGGTGAGATAATCTACTACAGCGGCGTATCTTTTGATACGGAGTACTATAACGATTGTATAGAAAAATGTTATGCATCACAGCAACAACATAACAATCCTGCTGTTCAAATTGGATATGGAGGAAGATACCGTATTTCCGGACCTTCCCAAAAAACAGCAGTATCTGTTACTGATACTCCTGCTAACTTGGACAGTGACCAGCCTGTCGCAACACATAATGTAACAAGCGGCGTAGCGGTAATGCAAGGCACAGGTATGAACGGGCGAATTGCCAATAATACCGGTAATAATATAATACGTCGAAATGAAGAATCGCAACAAAAGCAAATGAATAACATAAAAAAAATGAGAGATGCGAGAATCCAACGTTATAACGAATGGTATAAAGAACAGCAAAGAAAAAAGGAAGAAGAAATACAAAAAAGAGCCGCAAAATATGTAGCAGAAATGCAGGCTCATAATGCTGAAGTAACAAATTCCTTAATGAATGCCGTGCAACAAAATAAAGCATACGGTTCTTATCTGAAAAACAAAAATACGGTTGAAGAAATAGGAAACAGAAATGATTTCAGTACAGGAAGTTCTGTTATAAAAAACTTAAAAAACAAAAATGTTTTCTATGAATATTATCTGGTTGACGAACATAATAACGAATATTACATTAGTAATAAAGCAGCCGCAGAAATCGCAGGTAAGAATGTTTATGCCATTGAAGGAAGTGTTGACGCTGACAGATATTTTATATACGATAACCCTCATCCCGAATTGTCCTTTAATTTATACTATGATTATACCCAAGCGGAAAACAAGAAAATAACACTGAATATAGAAGAAAATAACAAATGGACAGCTGGTGTGAAATATAAAATAGAGGGGCAATTACATATTCCTGACAGCCCTACCGGTAGCTTTGACGATGGTTCAATTGAATTAAGTATGAAAAATGCCATCAAAGAGGGGATGCAAAACAGCACGCTTAAAATAGTAGGCGATGCTACTTATTATCGAATACAGTATAATGTAATACAGTTAAAATTAGCATTAAAGCCTGTTGCAATTCCTAATTCAAATTCTGCACAAGACGAATATATCGGATTAATAACGAATGGACAATCAGGAATGCAAAAAGGGACCTTACGGACACATATCCCTGTATGGAGGAAAATAGAAGAACCACAGAAGCAACAACAAGAGGAACAGGATAAAACAGAAATAGGAACAACTGATAGACCGAAATAATTTATACGACACCATGAAAAATTGCATTCTGCTATTTATAGCATTTATCCCTTTCAATTTATTTTCACAGGAAATAATGAAGGGCAAATGTACAGAGGGAAATTGCGAGGATGGGCAAGGTACTTTT
>JAIRLY010000389.1 GCA_031259075.1 Dysgonamonadaceae bacterium
TATTAATAATTCGCATTCTCGAAGTGATGATATTGCTCCGGATTGTACTGTTTTTGATACTCCTTTATATATCAACACCCCTTAATAATATACGATACGCTTATCCCGAACTCAGGTTAATTGGTAGTTTATTGTTATTAATTTTCCCGTTTTTAACACAATCCATAGTAGATAACGGAATAGGAAACAAAGATATAGGATTTATCTGGTTGATACTTTTGGCTCAATTGATGTTAATCATAGGCAAAACGAGTATTGATTTTATCCGGAGACGTATATTGCTTCATATTAGTGCAAGAATCAATATTGCGTTAGTTTCCGATTTTTTCATCAAATTGATGAAACTTCCAATGAAATTTTTCGACACAAAACTGTTGGGCGACTTACTCCAAAGAATAGAAGACCACAGCAGGATTGAGCGATTTCTCACATCCCAGTCTTTGAACATGATATTTTCTTTTTTCAATTTTATTGTCTTCGGTATAGTATTGATTATTTACAGCATTAAATTATTTGTTGTATTCCTGACAGGAAGTATTGTTTATGGAATATGGATATTTTTATTTCTCAAACGCAGGAAGACTCTTGACTATAAATATTTTGAACAACAAGCGATTAATCGCAGTGAAACATATCAACTGATTAATGGTATGCAGGAAATCAAACTACAAGGTTGTGAACAACGTAAGCGATGGGAATGGGAAGATACGCAAGCCGACCTTTTCGACGTGAATATGCAAATATTATCGCTTCAACAAACACAGGAAGCAGGGAGTATATGTATTAATGAAATAAAAAACATGCTTATTACCATCTTATCTGCGACGGCTGTAATACATGGAAATTTGACTTTAGGCATGATGCTTTCCGTACAATATATCATAGGTCAATTAAATTCACCAATTGAACAGATAATGAATTTTGTTTATCAATGGCAAGACGTTAGTATAAGTCTTGAGCGAATGAGCGAAATCCATAACAACGAAGATGAAGAAAATAAAGAAAAGATCATTAAAACACTACCGGAAGGCGACAGTAAAAATATAATTATTAAGGATTTATCCTTTGGATATGAGAGCATTTTTTCGGAAAAAATCTTGGATAATATCAATCTGATAATACCTGAAGGCAAAGTTACTGCTATTGTAGGAGCGAGCGGCAGTGGAAAAACAACATTAATAAAATTATTATTAGGTAATTATTATCCTGCCGAAGGCAGTATTCATATAGGAGAAGCGCCTTTGAATCAATTTAATCTCGTATGGTGGCGAACACAATGCGGCGCAGTTATGCAGGATGGCTTCATTTTTTCAGAATCAATTGCCCGAAATATTGCTGTTTCCGACGAGATGATTGATATTGAAAAACTTAGAAATGCAGCTAAGATAGCCAATATTGATGATTTTGTAACTAATCTGCCTTTAGGATACAACACTGTTGTTGGACAGGAAGGACAAGGCATCAGTCAAGGACAACGACAACGTTTGCTGATTGCCAGAGCGGTTTACAAAAATCCGCAGTTTATCTTTTTGGATGAAGCGACTAACGCATTGGATGCTAATAATGAAAAAATTATTCTCGAAAATCTGAATGCATTTTACAAGGGAAAAACAGTTATTGTTGTTGCTCATCGCTTAAGCACAGTCAAAGATGCAGACCAAATTATTGTATTGGATGACGGAAAAATCGTAGAACAGGGCAACCACGAAATCTTAAGTAAATTAAAAGGGAAATACTATCAATTAGTTAAAAATCAATTAGAATTGGGAAATTGACAAATGAATGAAAATAATAAAAAAGATTTGGAATTGCGCAGTGAAAAAGTACGAAATATTGTCGGACAAATACCGTCTTATCTTTTACGAACAGGTATATATATAATTTCTGCTATACTGTTGGCGTTATTAGTAATTTCTTGTTTTATTTCATACAAAAAGTATGAAACTGTTTTAGCAGAATTACATTGTCGTCCGGCATATCAAATAGGCAAAATGTTAGAGAACGGTAATTTTTATATTGCTGCTTCTCAAGAAAATATTTATGAAAAACAATGTGCCGGTTATATTAAAGATGGGAAAAATTCTATAACCGGACTTTATTCTCACGTGAATGGGAAAATAGCATATAACTGTAAGAATGGAGATTATTTGAAAAAAGACGATGTTATTTTTTCAATAATTCCCGATACAATAAACCAAATTTTAGCAGTTTCTTACATTGCGTCTGATAAAATTTGGAAAATAAAAATAAATCAAGAAGTTATTTTTTATTTTGCTAATGGTAATAATGTAACAGGATATGTTTCGTATATTTATCCTATTGTAATAACTGATAGTGCAACAAATAATTTGAATTACAAAATAGAAGCGACGCTTACCTGTGACAAAAATATAGACCCATCTCAAATAGAAGTAATACATAGCATGAAAATATTAGTCTCAAAGAAATCGCTTTTAAGAAAGATATTGTCGCTGTGAGATAATGCAAAAATCCAACTCTGTTCAGCTATGTGTCAAAAATCCGACTGTTTGAGTCGTAAACGGTATCATATCGCTACAAGTTCCTCTTTTTGTACATGTCTTACATTTTTCGCATGGCAAGGATTTTCTATTGAGAGTTGTCAATCTATGTTCGAAACTGTCTTTCAAATATCGAGACACTGTATGACAAGTTTTATTTGCCATTTTTATTTCTATTGTCTTATTTTTGAAATTATATGATAGCATGTGCCCTAAATTAACAATTCCGCTTCTGCTATATTGGAAAAAAATCGGAGGAAGATATTCCGCAAATATTTTTAACGGAATATCTACACAAAGTGGTGTTTCAATATTGGATATCATTATGTCGGAATAATGAAGATCTGCATGAATTTCTATTATTGTCTCGTATGGATAGAATTTCCATCCGTTTTTAACTTTTATGCCCAATTCTGTTCTGTCAAACACAACATGTGAATTTATTTTGTCCATATATCTCAACTTTTTTATACTAATTGTAAACGATTATTCCGAATGCAAAAGTAGTTATATTAAATGTGCTGCGCAAAAAAAACTTCCGAATAGCGACTTTTTGTAACGCGAATGGTTTGTCTCTACGAGTATTATTCCTGTAAATCTATGTTAATCACGACATCGCTGTATGAATCGCAATACAAAATTTGCCGGAAATTACGCATTCAATGCACTGTTGGGCTATGAATGGAAGCTCGGCAAACGAAATTTGCTATCTGTCAATGGAAAAGTTTCGTATATGGGAGGCAAACGATATGTGCCGGCAAGTGTTCATATCCGTTGAGGCTATGTTAAATTGTATCAATGATTTATCTAATGATAATGTGGATAGTCATAATTTTATCGTACTTTTGCAGCAAATTAAATTAAAGAATGTCGGAACAGGAATTAGATAAAATATTGTCGAAAGCAATCGCACACAATGCAGAGAGCGAAATCATTGAGTTCAAAGAAGCCAAAGAAAGTTATGACTTCGACAAAATCGGCAAATACTTTTCAGCTTTGAGCAATGAAGCCAATCTGAAATGCAAACCTTATGCCTGGCTGATTTTTGGAGTTGAAGATAAAGAACACAGGATTGTCGGCAGTAATTACAGAAAGGAACGCAGAAAGTTAGACAGCCTGAAAAAGGAAATCGGCGACAAAATAACTAACAATATTTCATTCATCGAAATATACGAGTTGAACAATCCGGAAGGACGAGTGATTATGTTTCAGATTCCAGCTGCGCCACAGGGTATTCCCGTTGCTTTTGAGGGACATTATTACGGGCGTGCTAACGAAAGTCTTACTGCACTGAATATTGAGAAGATTGACAGGATACGCAATCAAGCGATTGACCGTGATTGGTCGCGTAAGATTGTTCCGGATGCTACTTTTAACCATTTAGACAAAGAAGCGATATTGAAAGCGCGGGAACAATACAAAAAGAAACATCCGAGATTAGCAGAAGAAGTAAATGATTGGGATGATGCACTGTTTCTTGACAAAGCGGAATTAACAATTGAAGGGGAAATCACCAATACTGCAATTTTACTTTTAGGCAAGTACCTGTCACATCATTTGTTATCGCCTGCGATTGGGCAAATATCGTGGATTTTGAAAGATGCTCCCGAAGGTTACGAACATTTTAATACGCCGTTTATTTTGACGATAAACGAGGTTCTCGCCTGTATCCGAAATACTAAATACCGCTATATGATTGACGAGACAACGCTGTTTCCCGAAGAAGTTTTCCATTACGATGAATGGGTCATGCGTGAAGCGCTTAATAATGCCATTGCACATCAGGATTATAGCAAAAGCAGCCGTATCATTGTTTTGGAATACAACGACCATCTGATTTTTGACAATGCGGGAAGTTTTATTCCCGAATCAGTCGAAGAAGCCATTCATTATAACCGTCCGCAACGATATTACAGAAATCCGTTTTTGGTAAAAGCAATGGTTAATCTTAATTTGATTGATACTGTCGGTAGCGGGATTAAGAGAATGTTTACAATTCAACGGGACAGGTTCTTTCCGATGCCAACTTACGATATTTCAGATGAAAACCACACCGAAGTAACAATACACGGCGAACTTATCAACGAAAATTACTCGCGCCAACTGAAAAAACATCCTGAATTATCGCTGGACGATGTGATTGCATTGGACAAAGTGCAAAAAAAAATACCGATAAGTGAAACTGAAATACAGCATCTGCGGGACTTAAAATTAGTCGCAGGGATTGCATCCGAATTGCAGGTTGCAGGGAACTATGTTGAAATATCATATCGGGATTACAAGCAAATGATATTGGATTTGATAACACAAAATGGTTCGGCGACAAGAGAAGATATTGTAAATATGATAATGCCTACATTGTCGCCTGATATACCCATTAAGAAACGGCAAAAGAAGATAGCAAATATTGTTACAAAATTATCAACAAAGGAACAATTGATTAAAAATTCTACTAATTCAGATAAATATCCTGTTTGGATTCATGTAACAAAGATTGAAAGGTAGTTGTAAAAACATAGAGTAGTTGTAAGGATTTCCTTTTAGACATTTCTTTATTTGTTAAACAATTTGTAATGAGTACGTTATGTCTTAATATAGGAGGTAGTTGTAAAAACATAAAGTAGTTGTAAGAAATTGAGTTGATAAAATTATGTTGCTTATTGTCAAATAATTATGATTGTATTAAAGTAGTTGTAAAATGATTTGTTTGAAAACATTCCAATGAATTTTGCGGTAAAGACAAGAAAAAACCTCCTCCATTTCCTAAAAAATCAGAGGAGGTTTGTTATTTTGCGGTCATTCCCCACCTACTCTTTCTTCCTCAAATACTGCAACTCCGGGTCATTTTCAATCCGTGTAAGTTCTTCAGCTACAATCTGTTTCACATCCGATTTGATTTGGCTGTAATTCGCATCAATCTGTTCCTGCATCCTGTCCGTACCATTTTCGTCGCAAAAATCAACGATTTGCGGGATTTTCCTGTACGCTTTTGTTTCGCGGGCGACGGCGGCGTTATTTACCACTATTTCAGCGTGGAAAATCTTTTGTTCAATACGTTCATCGAAGTTGTCGGACACTGAACCCACGAACATGCCCTGTGTGAGATTGGATATTTTGGAAGCCGGAATCAGCGAATCTAACTGCGTGGATATGGAAGTGGATTTGTCTTGACGGTTTATCGTCATGGATTGGCGTTTTTGCAGCACTTTTCCGAAACGTTCGGAGAGCGTTTTAGCCGATTCTCCAACAACCTGACCGGAAAAGATATTCCCCACCGTGTTCATCACTACGGCGGCTTCCTTGTCACCGTAATCGCGTTTCAACTGCGAAAAATCTTGAAAACCCAGACAGACAGCAACTTTATTGCTTCGGGCGGTGGCAATCAGATTGTCCAAACCGCGAAAGTAAATCGTTGGCAATTCGTCAATAATAACAGAGGATTTCAATTGTCCTTTCTTGTTGATTAACTTCACGATACGCGAATTATACAAACCTAGCGCCGCAGAGTATATGTTTTGGCGGTCGGGATTATTGCCGACGCAGAGGATTTTCGGCTCTGCGGGATTGTTGATGTCAAGCGTAAAATCATTTCCGGTCATAACCCAGTATAATTGTGGGCTTATCATTCTGGATAACGGGATTTTAGCCGATGCTATCTGCCCTTGCAGCTGATCAGC
>JAIRLY010000391.1 GCA_031259075.1 Dysgonamonadaceae bacterium
GTTTTCCCCGATAAAGTGACTCCATATTTTATTGCAGCTTCGTTCAAACGATGTGTCAATGAGAGTTTTACTTCTTCCGTTGCCCGGTTTGCCATTCCTCCGAAATCAATCCGGATGACGGGATTGGTTTTTTCCCAGTCCCATTTGTCGTAAATATACAGGCCTTCAAAAAGATCTTTCCTCCCTTCAAAAATAGCCTGTATTGTGCTTATTGTAAGCGACTTGCCGAACCTGCGCGGGCGGGAAAGAAAATACACTTTTCCTAAAGAAATAAGCTTGTATATATCTGCTGTTTTATCTACATACAAATAATTGTTTTTCCGTAAATCTTCAAATGACTGAATGCCAACAGGTAACTTTTTCATGACAGTTTCCAATACTATTCCTGAAACAAAGATAATGAAGTTTTTCGAAATTACAGGTATACATATTCCGATTTTTTATCTCTATTCAAATTCTATTCATATAATTGAAGCATCTTCCCGGTAACAACTTCGAGCGTGCAATTATCGCTACACCGTATCTTGCAAAGCAAACGCTTAGCTTTATTCATGTATTTGGAAAGTTTGGGTTTCAGAGCAATAGGCCAAGTTCTGAAAATCAGTTATGGTCTTCTGATCTTTTAACTTTTCTAATCTGGAGATTCTATTAATTCCAAGTACTCGCTTGGAATATATGTCGTGGCCAGCGAAAACACTCCGTCCAACCGGACCACAACTCTTTTATGACCTTTAATTCGAATCAATTCCCCTTCTATTCCTGTAAACACTCCTTTAACAACTCTTACTTTATCTCCTTTTTTCAGATTTTGAGTTAAGATCTGTACACCGTCAATTTCCGATAAATCAAGTACCAGCATGAAATCTTGCATCTGCTTATCCGGTATCACCTGTACTTTTTTAGTTTCAACATTTCGTATATAAGTAATACTAAACCCCGACTCGACAGGTAAAGACAACGCCGTACGATAATCCGTATAAACAAAGATCAGACAAGAAATGACAGGTTTATCTTTTTGTATCCTTCTCCCATTTTGTTCCAAAATCACTTTTCGAAAAGGAATAAAATGTCTCATCGCCTTTTCTTCCAGAAAAGCTTTTATTTTATGCTCTGTCCGATATTTGACTCGAGCTGCGTACCAATGGGATGACTTATCTACTATTTTTGTCATAAATTAAAGCTTCCCTTTCTGAGCATTAACAGAGAAACAACCACAAACAAGTAATAAATAATACAAAATTTATCCTGCTACCTTTACACAAGAGCGGCAGGATAAATACTTTTTACTATCTAAAATTAAAAAAGCAACACAAAGATAATAAAATTATAAACTAATCATTTATATATTATACATTAATTTTATTGTTTATAATCTATTTTTCTTATATACAATCGTATATAAAACCATTTTCTCTCATGTCCTTTTTATCATATATATTTCTTCCATCTAATATAACCGGATTATTCATTGTTTTTTTCAATACATTCCATGAAGGCAACCGAAATTCTTTCCATTCCGTCAACAAAAGTAACGCATCCGAATCCAAAGCGGCATCATACATATCACGGGCATATATTACCTTATCTCCCAATCTTCTCCGACATTCATTCATTGCTATTGGATCATACACTCTCACCGTACATCCTGCATTTAACAATAATTCAATTAAGACTAATGATGGCGCTTCACGCATGTCGTCCGTATCCGGTTTAAAAGACAAGCCCCAAAGAGCTATCGTTTTTCCTTTCAGAAGAAAATCTCCGGAAGCAGATTTACCGGTTGCCGATTGCCGGTCACTCTGCAACTGAAAAATTCTTAAAAGTTTTTCAAAAAGAATGATTTTTTGTTTATCATTTACAGCTTCTACCGACTGTAATACTTGCATGTTATAGCCATAATGAGAAGCCGTTTTAATTAACGCTTTCACATCTTTTGGAAAACAACTGCCTCCATATCCGCAACCGGGATACAAAAATTTATTCCCAATTCTCGAATCAGAACCAATACCTTGACGAACCATATTTACATCAGCTCCCACTAATTTACATAGGTTCGCAATGTCATTCATAAAAGAAATACGAGTAGCCAACATGGCATTCGCTGCATATTTGATCATCTCCGCAGATGGAATATCAGTATAGATCATCCGATAATGATTCAAAGTAAATGGTTTATAGAGTCGATCCATCAATTCCTTCGCTCTTTCACTTTCTACGCCTACCACTACTCTGTCCGGCCCCATAAAATCTTTTACAGCAGAACCTTCTTTCAAAAATTCAGGATTAGAAGCGACATCAAAAGGGATAGAAATTCCTCTTTTATCCAATTCTTCCCGAATAGCAGCTTTTACTTTTTGAGCAGTTCCTACAGGGACCGTACTTTTAGTAACAACCAATATATAATTCCTGATGTTTTTCCCTATCGTATGCGCGACTTCCAGTACATAGCGTAAATCGGCGCTCCCATCTTCGTCGGGAGGAGTTCCTACCGCGCTGAACACGACTTCAACGTCATTCAAACAATTCGTTAAATCCGTTACAAATCGTAAACGTCCTGCATGGTAATTTTTTTTTATCAATTCGTCTAAACCCGGTTCATAAATAGGTACAATACCTTCTTTCAATTTTTGTATTTTATTTTCATCAATATCCACGCAAGTTACATTGATACCCATTTCTGAAAAACAAGTTCCGGTTACCAAACCAACATAACCTGTACCTACTACAGCAATATCCATTTTTAACTTTCTTCTAAATAATAATTATGCTTACCAGCGCCTTGTCCGTAATAATAACCATAGCGTTTTTTTGAAGAAACAGCATTTAAGACAACTGTAAGATTATGTAATTTATCTTCTTTATACAAAAGTTGAATATCCGAAAGCGAAGACTTATATGTATAATCGGAACGAGTTACGAATATCGTAACATCGACAAATTGATTGATGCGGAAAGCATCGGCTACTAAAGCAATCGGCGCCGTATCTACTATAATATAATCGTATTGATCTTTTAAGTTTTGAAATAATAAACCCAAACGGTCGGAAGCTAACAATTCTGCCGGATTAGGAGGGAATACTTTAACCGGAATGATATCCAAGTTTTTATGAAATCGCTTTGACTTATCTATAATCTCAGAAAACTCCATACTTGGATCAGCCAAAAACATAGCAACGCCTTTTTTCGGATTCATTTCCAAATGTTTATTCAACACTGATTTACGAATATCCAAATCAATCAAAAGCGTTTTTTTACCGGAAGTAGCCAAGCTCATAGCCAGATTTTGAGAAAAGAAACTTTTACCTTCTCCACTAAAGGACGAGGTAACCATAATCACTTTTACGCGTTCTCCTCTTGATACTATAAAATCTAAATTAGAAGCAACTATCCGAAATTTCTCGGCAATACCGGAACGAACATTAAGTACAGGAAACGCTTTTTGCAATTTTGTTTTAGGAAGCTCTCCCAAAAAAGGCGCTTTTATAATCTTTGTTAATTGCTCTTTATTACGTAATTTATTATCAAATAAATCCATAATATAAACCACTATAACAGGAATAATAATTCCTAATAATAAAGCGGCAAATAAAATAATTTTGCTCTTGGGTTTTATTGGAATCGGAATATAATCGGCAGAATCAATAACAATTGCGTTAGGAGTTGCTAAAGCCAAAGACAAGCCTGTTTCCTCCTTTTTTTGCAATAAATAGATAAAAAGACTTTCCTTAATTTCTTTTTGACGGTACAACTCTCGCGATTCCCGTTCTTGTGTAGATAATCCCATTGTTTTACCAAGATACATACTTTCCTGTTTCCTCAACTCTTGCAGAGTCGTCTGCAAACCGGCCTCCGAAATTCCAATTCCTTTTACTAAATTTTCTCTTAATATAGCCATCCGGTCTTCGTATTCTTTGAGCAACGGATTATTAGCCTTCATTCCGGGCGTAGCTCTATTTTTTAAAGTTATTTCTTCATTATACTTCTGTATCAAAGTTAGAATAGTCGGGTCGGTCAAACCTACATTGGCCGGCACCATATTACCTAGATTATCCGGCGAGGTTAAAAACTTTTTAATATCTCGAAGAATAGTCAATTGAAGTGTTACATCCGATATTTTCTGACTATAATTGGTTTGTGCATGCAAAAATATTTGAGCTTCCGCTTCGATATCCGTCAACCCTCGAGAACGTTTATAGCTTTCCACATCCCTTTCGGCAGATTTCAATTCTCCGGAAATCACAACTAAACGCTCATCTATAAAACGAATTGTATTTGTTGCTACATAATTTTTTTCATCAATCGCTTTTTTATTATAAATATTCACTAATGTATTGATAATATCCATCCCTTTTTGCGGCACTGCAGTAATCGTTGAAATATTGATTACCGTAGCCTGTTTATTAATAGGATTAATTTGAATAAAAGGAAATTTTTTAGGATGTTCTATAACAACTTCAACAGGATATTTATCCACGCCAAAAGGATTCTCTTTGAAACTTAATATGCCCCACGGGGAATTAATTTTTTCATCAATATTAAATTTTCGTGTAAAATCGAAAGGCTTCGAGGTAAGGATAAAAGAGCCGTCTTTTTCTTTATTAAGAAGAAAAGTACCCCAATCCATTTGATTGGACACTGAAACCAAAACAGGAGTATTATTATATATCTCCTGTTTTTTCATCGTTTCTACACTAAAATAACTCACACCTATTTTCAAACTATCTACTACTTCTTTCAACAAGGATTTTGAAAGGAGTACTTCTATTTCATTATCAAAAGTACCGATTTTAGGCATAAGACCTAAATCGCTAAAAGCATTCATATCCAAAGATGTTTGCCCTTTTTTATCATCTTTTATAAGTACTTTAGATGAAATGTTATACTCTTTTGTTGTGAATCTTAGGTAAACGAAAGCTATAAACAAGCACAAAATCACTGAAAATACAAACCACTTCCAATAATTTAAATAATGAAAGAAAATTTCTGCAAAAGATACCTCCTCATTAACAAGCTGTTCGCTCTGTATATTATTAATCTCCATAAATATATATAAATAAATATTAACGTTTCAAATTAATTACTAATGTAGTGATTGATACCAAAAGTCCGGCTACCGAGATAAATGTAGAAATCATCGGATTATAAACTGAACTCTGGGCTCTAGAATTATTAGGCTGCACATATATAATATCGTTTTGCTGTAAGTAATAAACTTCCGAAAGAAAAACAGATGGAGAAGTAATATCTACATGATAAACCTTTTTTTCTCCATTCTCCATACGGCAAACCAGCACATCATGTCTTTGACCATAGATAGTCATATCTCCTGCTCTGGCTAAAGCCTCCGGAATTGAAACTCTTTCATTATCAATAAAATAAGTACCCGGCCGATTTACTTCACCTAAAACAGCAATTTTGTAATTCATAAACCGAATATTTACTACCGGCTTATCTATATATTTTGATATTTCATTTTGAATCAATTGAATAGCGTCTGATTTGGCAAGACCTCCCAAATGAAGTTTCCCTACCACCGGAAAATTTATATCTCCGTTTTCGTCCACTAAAAATCCTTGCATTTCAAGATTATTAGAATACCCGCGAGTCAAATTAACAGTATTAAAAGCTTCCGCTGCTTGTGGATTCAAAGCCGAAACCGTGATTAACAAATTATCACTGGGCATAATTTTAATTTTGTAATCAGATAAATCATCGTAATATCCCTCCAAAATACGATCTGCATCCTGAAAATAAATAATATCTTTACTTGAACCACACGAAGTCAAAAACAAAACAGCACTAATCATCATTATATAAGATGATGGAAATTTAAGATTGGGCATAATTTAATTATAGAGATTTAATAAAAATTAAAACAAAGATAATATGAAATAATTAAACGTCAAAATCAAAAACTAAAAAATTAAATAAAACGTCCACATTTGTTATTTACGCAAATGTGGACGCTTTTCTATTTTTCAAGTTCTAACTTTTAGTTTTTAATCACTCTCTTATGGAAGAATAAATATAGAAACGCGATTCCAATCATTTTCCGTAAATGGTTGAACGGTATCTCCATAATATTTAATTACTAAACGTTTTTTGTCGATACCAAATTTGTTAACCAACATATCAGCAACAGCATCCGAACGTTTCTTTGATAATTGTAAATTATAAGAAGGAGTACCTGTTTTTTTATCAGCATAACTGGCCACTTCAAGTTTTGAACTCGGATGATTAATCAAATATTCAGCTGCTTTTGCTACACTGATTAATTGATTGTCGCGAACTGCACTACTACCTATGGTAAAGAATACCGGAGATAATTCTTCCTTTTTTTCTTCCACAGGAGCAACTGTTGTTGCAGGTACGGGATCCGGACATTTTACTACCGGAGGACAAACCACTTGAGGACGATTGCGAAGCTCATTGATTTCTCTATTCAAAGCATCTATTTCCGCTTGATCGTACATCGGAGCTTTGATAAAATGACGGAAGTTGAAATTGTATGTAAATCCAAGCGTTCCATTAAGAACGACGTCCGTATTACCGAAAATTTTATGAGCTTTAAGATTTCTATCAAAATTTTTATTAACCAGCCATGTTTGACCATCTATAAAAAAGTTCCAAGCATCGCACAAACGGAAATTCAATTGCAAACCGATTTTTTCGGTAACATTATAAAAACCTTTCTCTTTAATCGGATTCCAACCATTATCTTCATTCGTGTGAAGAATACCGGTACCGATATTTAATACCGGATTAAAAAAACCTTTCGGATTATACGGTAAAAATAAATTTTTTAGATTAATTAAAAAATTACCCGTACCGGCATAATACCTGCTTCCTCCATTCGTAATACTATTGTTATCAAAACTTTGCACATGTCCGTAATCCACATCTAAACGAAGTCCCCATACCGGAGAAAACCATTTACCCAAAGCAAGTCCTCCTGTCGGATGCCAAAAACCATTACGATCTTTAAACCATTTCCATGGAGCGGCTATATTCACGTTTTTATCGCTTAAAACACCACCCATACCGGTTTTTATAGAAAGAAACCAGTTACTGTTCGGTTTGTTTGCAAGCCAAGTAGTTCTTACAGCCGATGTTTTTGCATTGGCTTGTTTATCAATAGCTGCCTGATACACTTCCTGGGCTCTTTCATCTCCAGGATATTGATTTCCGGCGGCTAATTCTTTTTGCGCATTTACACTAAAAACAGAAAGCAGAAACACTGCTATTAAAAATAAATTTTTCATCTTTTTTGCATATTAGGATGTATAATAAATTGATTATTTTTTATCTTTTAGTACAATACAAATTTTGGGCCAAATGTACCTATTTTATGTCACATCACAAAAAAAATTTTATGTTTTTTTTTTTATTCCGTTCATTTTGTCTAAATGTACTATGAATATTTCATATAATTAACGTATATTATTCAAGATTGTTTTCTATAGATTCGTTATTTTTGTAAATTTAATTTCAAATTCTATGATAACAGTTAGAACAATTTATTCAGGTAATCTCCGTACAGAAGCGGAACATTTACAATCGGGAGCAAAAATTATTACGGATGCTCCTACCGACAATCATGGGAAAGGCGAAGCTTTTTCTCCTACCGACTTATTCGCTGCGTCTTATGCCAGTTGTGCATTGACGATTATTGGTATCGCAACGCAAACGCACGGTTTTAATATCGACGGCGCTGTGGTAGAAACAACAAAAGTAATGGGTGAAAATCCACGCCGTATCACGGAACTAATTGTAAATTTTATTTTCCCTCACAACAATTACAGTCAGAAAGAACAAAAAATTATTGAAAGTGCAATAAGAGGGTGTCCTGTAGTCAACAGTTTACCGAAAGAGTTAAAAATTACACGAACCCTCTCTTTCAAATAATTTTTCTGTCGTGATTTAAAAAAGAACTGCCCAAAAATGGCTATACTTAATCATTTTCGGACAGTTCTTTTTAATTACGCGTTCTTTATTTGATTATCAATTTACGCATCGCTTTTTCATTTTCATTTTCGATAACAACCAAATAAGCGCCGGCTTTGAGATTCAAATTCAACGTTACCTTACCGCTTTGTTTATCGTCGCTAAAGACCGTTCTACCCGATAAGTCCAGAATACGAATCTGCGATTTTTCCGGAACCGAAGTTAAATAGACTACTTCTTGAGCCGGATTCGGATATATTCGGATAATACCGATATCCGATTCAGGATGATTTATTTTGACGTCTTGAGAATATGGAGTGTAAAGCGCAACAATTTGAGCATCTTCTCCTATAGGACCGCTACTGAATGATTTTCCCGATACGGGATCTATCTCAATTAGCCGCCCTTGCTCATAAACGCTAATGTACATCGCCCAGAATAGCCGTTCCGGATCGGAATTATGATCGAATGTCATGGATTGGTTTCCATCAGGATATATACCTAAATTATTTATCACACGGGTAACGCCCGACTGTTTGTCTACGGTAACTAAATAACCGTCAACATCCACTCCATACAAATCTCCTTGAAGATTGGCAGCTAAAGTATAAAGATAATAGTCTAATTCTACAACCGTAGTCAACTCTCCGGTAGAAAGGTTTACCTCTTTCAAAGTGACGGGAAGAGAACTTGACCCTGCACTTGTAATAGCATACATTGTCTCATTGTAATAATCGTAAGTCATATCGATCGGCGTTTGAGTTACCGGTGTTTTGACTCCGTCTTCTTCCCAATTGCTTGAGAGCCGGACGAAATATCCGGGAGAAGCATCCTCGTAATTTCGGGTAAAAGCGTATATTTTTTTATCAAAATATTCACCGGCAACCACTATATTATTTTCACTGTCGACATACGGATTTCCTACATTCGTCAATATCGAAGGATTATATAAACTGAATTTTACAGCGCGGAAATCATTTACACTATTGAAGTCGGTAGAATAAAGGCGATATCCATACAATTCTATGTCTTGTGGATAAGCGATTAATAGCGAAACTTCATTGTTGCTTGCATCTGAATCATCAAGCAATGAAGTATACGCTTTCAAGCGGTAAAATCCGAATCGCGACATATCTAAAGGTTGCGTAAAAGTATATTCTACAGAGTCGCCCGACAGGATATTTCCTGTAAATGTCTCCATAACAGGAGCTTCGTTGTTGCAGACATAAGCAACTGGGACGGAAGTAAGCGGTACCGCTCCGAAGTTAGTTATTTTCACTTTCACCGGAGTGGCGGCGGTAACTTCTCCGGCAGCAGGCATGATTATTTCGCTTATTCCGGTGTCTAAGCCCGTCAACTCATAAACACTTACATCGTCAAGAAACCATGCGTGAGCAGCTTCTCCTTCATAGCGGAAAGCAATATAAATAGATTGACCGGCATACTTTCGTAAATTGAGTTTGACTTCTTTCCATTCATCTACCACTGTTTTAGCCGACCAAACTTCCTTAAAATCGCCGGATGCAGGGTTGGCATTACCTGTTGAGATCCAAACACTGCTTTTTGCGTTATTCTCTTCTTCGATGTACCAATCCGGCCATGCGGTAAAAGTCCAAAACGAAAGTTGATAAATATCTTCGGAAGGAATATTTATTTTTGGCGATACCAACCAACCATCCTCGTAAGCAAATCCGTCATGTAAAGCGACCAAATTTCCACTGTGAGCAGGAATTATTTGTTCGCCTAAGACACTTGCAGGCGTCCATGTACGATCGTCTTCATCCAGATTATATACATTCCAACAGATAAAATAATCTGTTTCCCGCTCAAAATCTTCAAGATAGGGGAAAGAAGATACTTCACAAACCCCGTAATTTGTAACGGTTACGGATGCTTCGTCATTGCGGGCATTGGCGTCTCCCTCCAAAACTGTATACACTTTGATTGTGTAAGTTCCTTTCTGTGAAAGATCGACCGGAGTCTTGAAATAATAGGCGATTTCCTGTAATGGGGCAATTGTTTCCGGAATATTTTCATTTGCTACCAACTTACCGTTTACTTCAAATTTCACCGGAAGATTGATTAAAGGCTGCCCTCCGAAATTTTTCACTCTGATTTTTACCGTTTCACGGCCCATATCGCCTGAATTGAGCGTCGGATAGGTTATCGCCGTTAATCCAACATCTTTCCGGTCGGAGATATCAATAATGGAAATATCGTCCAGTAAACAAGTATGGCTCAAATATCCCTGATAGCGGAACGCAATGTAAATATCTTTTCCTTTATAATTTCCTAAATTTAAACCTGCTTCTTCCCATTCATAAGGAACAGGGTCTGAAGGCGTCCATATTTCAACAAAATCACCGCTGTTGGGGTCCGGACTGCCTGTAGAAATCCAGACGCTGTTTTTTCCGTATTCACCGACACTAAACGCATTATATGTCCAGAAATAAAGAGCAAGCGAACGATCGGCAGGAATAGCTATCTTTGGAGAAACCATCCATCCGTTTTCACTGCCCGGACCTCCTCCGTGATAAGCAGAATAATCGCCTGTTCGGGCAAGTAGTTTTGATCTTTCCCATTCATAGAAATTTCCATCTAAATTATAAAAACTCCAGCAGGAACCGAAAGGATTTTCAAAACCTTCCGTGTAAGGGAAATCGGTTACTTTACAGATACCGGTATTTGTTATCTGTACGCTCAACGTATCGTTGTCGTGAGCCATGTCGCCGGAAAGTCCGGTATAAGCTTTAATCGTATACGTATTTACAGTCGAAAGATCAACCGTAGCGTCGAAAATAAATGTTTTTTCCTGTGAAGGAGCAATTGAACCGGAAACCATTCCGTTTCTCGCCAACGTTCCGTTTAATTCAAATGCAACCGGCACATCGGATACAGAAGTTGTACCGGTATTCCTCACATTAACGGTCACTTTTTCCTTAGCGCTCAGATCGTTTCCGGAAACCGGAGCAATCAAAGCGGTCAGTGCCACATCCACTTCCGATATTTCTCTGACGATCAGATCGTCGATGTACAAACGATCTTGATCCCCGCTAAAATAATGAATACAAATGTACTTAGCTCCGGCAGGAATAGATGGAGCAATAAACTCTATCCAACCGTTGGTAAATCCTACTCCAAAAGTATTGCTCCAGCTAAAGCCGGATATTTCTTTGTCGGTCGTTGAATAACCGATTTGGAACAATTCCACTGTTTCAATCGCATGTGTGGGATTGTTGACATAGAATTGAACAGATTTCGGTTTGTCGCTGCCGACCGGCAATTCGGGAGTCATCAAGAATTGGTCGCTGTCCTCTTTTCGTGAAGAAAATGCCCACGATTGTTTTCCGGTGCGGGCAATCTGCGCCGTTTCCGGTCTGTTTTCTTTACCGGGGTCATATCCTATCGTCCAGCAAGCAAGGTCGGATACATCTTCAAAACTTTCGGCTAACGGAAGAGAAGCGACACAATCGCCGAAATTAGTCACTTTGACGGAAACCGTATCATTGTCAGGGCGTGTATCGTCACTCCAAGTTGTATAAGCTTTCAGCGTATATCGTTTTAATTCGTGAAGATCGGCTTTTGTTTCAAATGTATAAGATACGGTTGTTTGTTTGGCAACCGGTCCGAGAACAACTTCCTCGCCTTTTACTACGCCGTCGATTTCGAATTTGATGGGAATATCGGGTGCTACTTGTGTTCCGTTGTTTTTGACCTCTACCGTAACCGTTTCGGCATCGGTAAGGTTAGCTCCGCTTTGGGGCGACAAAATTGCCGTTACAGCGACATCATTATTTACTAATGCATCAATTGTAATGTCGTCGATATAGACATACCAGTTGAACATGGTAAGATATTCAATGGCGATGAATTTAGTTTCGCCAGGAAGCTCTTTATTGTATTCCACCCAGCCGGCGGTTACCACATATTCAATTCTATCTGTCCATATAAAGTTATCCGGATTACTGTCGATTGTAGAATAACCCACTCTGAATATTTCCCCATCGTAACTGAGTGTATTATAGAAAAA
>JAIRLY010000398.1 GCA_031259075.1 Dysgonamonadaceae bacterium
CATTCTTAACCTTTAACACTTAACTTTTAGTTCTTAGTTCTTAACTCTTAGTTCTTAACTCTTTTTAGTTTTCCCGTCTCCGGTAAAGACAACCGGCATTTATTAAACGATGAGAAAAAATGTTTTTTTGATTCGAATAGTTGTCTTTACCTTCGACCGGAATAAACTATAGTGATACAAGATGCGGAGTCAAACTCTTAACTCTTAGTTCTTAACTCATTTTGAATTGGGCTTCTTAATAGTCCCGAAAGAGAAGCGGTTTAAAAATGCGAAGCGTGGGACTTTCAACTTTATCTGTCTCAGAGGTTCTAGACTACCCGCATGTACAAATAAGTTATGCCCACGCATCCAACGTGAGCGTTTACTAACTTATCCTTGTACATGCCGAAATTGTCTAGATTTCTGAGACAAGAATAAAAGCTAACGCTTTCTAAATTAATATATTATTTCTTTATAAAATACGTTTTACTGTGTCATAAAAAATTACATTTTGTTTAATTTTTAATAAAACCGCACAAAATTAGTGAGATTTTTTAGAAAAACAAACAAAGAATAGAAAAATTACACAATCGCATCAAAAGTTAATAATTTTTTGAGGTATTCCACATCTAAAGCAGCTTTATATTGTCTTTTTTTCAAATCAAAATGGATACGGATTTGGTATTTCGCATCAGCCGGTCGGCCATCAGCACGGTAGTATTCAATAACTCATATTCTTTTATAAGTAGAAAAAGTCCGGTCTTCAGATTTTTTTTCGATTCGGTTGTTTTTACATACAAATCGAAAAATAAAAAAATCTGCGGACAAAAAACTGAAATTATTTACTATAAACTATTTGTTTTTTCAATAATTATCTGTACTTTTGCAGCCGTTTTCTGTGTAAAAACGAGATTAATTAAATAGTAAAAAACAAAGTTAAATTAAAAAATGCCTACAATTCAACAATTAGTAAGAAAAGGAAGGAAAACTTTGGTTGAAAAAGGAAAATCTCCTGCATTAGACGCTTGTCCTCAACGACGGGGCGTTTGTGTGCGGGTATATACTACTACACCAAAGAAACCTAATTCGGCTATGCGTAAAGTAGCGCGTGTACGTTTGACCAGCTCTAAAGAAGTAAACGCATACATTCCGGGTGAAGGTCACAACTTACAGGAGCACTCCATCGTGTTGGTACGAGGCGGTCGTGTAAAAGACCTTCCGGGAGTTCGTTATCACATTGTACGGGGAACTTTGGATACTGCCGGCGTGAACGGCCGTACTCAAAGACGCTCTAAATACGGCGCTAAACGACCTAAAGCAGGTAAAGCTCCCGCAACCCCTGTTAAAGGAGGAAAGAAAAAATAAACTAAAAACCGGTAAATTTAATATTTTTTATCTTTTAGTTTATAACGGGTTGAGTAAATAAATTCGGAGGAATTTGTTGAAGAAACCAAAAAGAGTTTACAACCGATTTAAAAACAAAAATTTTTAGAAGAAAATGAGAAAAGCAAAACCAAAGAAAAGACAGATCCTTCCGGATCCTGTGTTTGGTGATCAAAAGGTGACAAAATTTGTTAACCATTTGATGTATGACGGTAAAAAAAGTATTGCTTTCAATATTTTTTATACCGCGTTAGATAAGGTAAAAGCTAAATTACCTAACGAAGCAAAATCTTCTCTCGAAGTATGGAAACAAGCGTTAGATAACATTACTCCGCTTGTAGAAGTAAAATCCCGTCGGATCGGCGGCGCTACATTTCAGGTTCCCACAGAAATCCGTCCGGATCGGAAAGAATCCATTTCAATGAAAAATATGATCGCATACTCTCGTAAAAGAGGAGGCAAATCAATGGCCGATAAATTGTCGGCTGAAATCGTTGATGCATTCAACAATCAAGGCGGAGCGTACAAAAGAAAGGAAGATATGCACAGAATGGCTGAAGCGAATAGAGCTTTCGCACATTTCAGATTTTAAGTCTTACCAAGAGTATATATAAGTAAGTTTAGTTTTAAGATACATATAAAAACAAGTAAATACAGTTATTCCAAGTTCTTTTTGAGAATTTAGGAATTAAAAAAAAGAAGTAAATGGCAAAAAGTTCAGATCAATTACTAAAATATACGCGAAACCTTGGTATTATGGCTCACATTGACGCCGGCAAAACGACTACATCCGAACGTATTCTTTTTTATACGGGGCTTACCCATAAGATAGGAGAGGTTCACGATGGCGCTGCAACTATGGATTGGATGGCGCAAGAACAGGAACGTGGCATTACTATCACTTCCGCAGCAACAACAGCCAACTGGAAATATGACGGTGATACTTATAAAGTGAACTTGATTGATACTCCGGGACATGTTGATTTTACAGTAGAAGTAGAACGTTCCCTTCGTATTTTGGATGGCGCAGTAGCTACTTTCTGTGCGGTAGGAGGTGTTGAACCGCAATCCGAAACCGTGTGGCGGCAGGCGGATAAATACATGGTTCCCCGAATCGGTTACGTAAATAAAATGGATCGTTCGGGAGCTAATTTTTTTGAAGTAGTCCGGCAAGTAAAGGACATTTTAGGTGCAAATCCTTGTCCGATACAAATTCCGGTCGGAGCGGAAGAAACATTCAGAGGAATTGTGGATTTAGTCACAATGAAAGCTTTATACTGGCACGATGAAACGATGGGCGCCGATTACTCTATAGAAGAAATTCCGGCAGACTTACGCTCCGAGGCTGAAGAATGGAGAGATAAAATGCTCGAAACTTTAGCGGAGATAGATGACGTTTTAATGGAAAAATATTTTGAGAATCCTGCTACTATTACCGAAGAGGAGATTAAAGCCGCTATCCGGAAAGGGACACTGGCTATGAAAATCAATCCGATGTTGTTGGGTTCTTCCTTTAAAAATAAAGGTGTACAACCTCTTTTGGATGCCGCGTGCGCTTATCTTCCCAGTCCGGTAGACACTACAGCTATCGAAGGAGTCGATCCGGATGATCCTGAAAAGGTTCTTTCCCGTAAACCAAGCTCTTCGGAACCCTTGTGCGCATTGGCGTTCAAGATAGCAACCGATCCTTACGTAGGCCGGTTGTGTTTCTTCCGTGTTTATTCGGGAGAATTGGAAGCCGGTTCGTACGTTTATAATACCCGTTCGGGTAAGAAAGAACGTATTTCCCGCTTATTTCAAATGCACTCCAATAAACAAAATCCGAAAGAATATATCGGATGTGGCGACATCGGTGCAGGTGTTGGGTTCAAAGATATTCGTACAGGGGATACATTGTGCGACGAAAATCATCCGATTGTATTGGAATCGATGGATTTCCCCGAACCGGTGATTGGTATTGCCGTAGAGCCTAAAACGCAAAAAGACTTGGATAAATTGGGAATAGGATTAAGCAAATTAGCGGAAGAAGATCCTACTTTCACTGTAAAAACCGATGAAGAAACCGGTCAGACCATTATTTCAGGAATGGGAGAACTCCATTTGGAAATTATCGTCGATCGTTTGAGACGGGAATTTAAAGTAGAATGTAACCAGGGGCGTCCACAAGTTTCTTATAAAGAGTCAATCACAAAACCTGTGGAATTGCGGGAAGTCTATAAGAAACAAACCGGCGGTCGTGGTAAATTTGCCGATATAATTGTGCGGGTTGAGCCGGGCGAGCCGGAATTTGAAGGCGATTTGCAGTTTATAGATGAGGTAAAAGGCGGTAATATTCCGAAAGAATACATTCCGTCTATTCAAAAAGGGTTTCAACGCGCCATGAAAAACGGCGTTTTGGCAGGATATGCATTGGATAAATTAAAAGTAACCGTATTAGACGGTTCGTATCATCCGGTGGATTCCGACCAATTATCGTTTGAAATCTGTGCAATACAAGCGTTTAAAAGCGCAGCGGAAAAAGCGGGTCCGGTATTGAAAGAACCGATCATGAAAATCGAAGTAATCACCCCGGAAGAAAGTATGGGCGATGTGATTGGCGACTTGAATAAACGGCGCGGACAGGTGGAAGGAATGGATACAAGCCGTACAGGAGCAAGAATCGTAAAAGCGCATGCGCCTCTTTCCGAAATGTTCGGATATGTAACCGCATTACGTACAATTACTTCCGGCCGCGCTACAAGCACGATGTCGTTTTCGCATTATGAAGAAGTGTCGTCTTCGATTGCAAGGGCCGTATTGACGGAAGTGAAAGGACGAGTGGATTTGATAAAGTAAAGAGAGAGATAATGGCTCTTTTCTTTTTACAATAACTTGATAATTAAAATATTAATATTAACAAAAAATGAACAGTTCGAGCCAGAAAATTAGAATTAAATTAAAATCGTACGATTACAACTTAGTGGATAAATCTGCTGAGAAAATCGTGAAAACAGTGAAAGCTACAGCTGATTTCGTAAGCGGTCCTATTCCGCTACCTACTCACAAACGTATTTTTACTGTGAATAGGGCAACGTTTGTGAACAAAAAGTCTCGTGAACAATTCGAGCTATCTTCCTACAAACGGTTGATCGATATTTACACAACGACGACAAAAACCGTTGACGCATTGATGAAATTAGATTTGCCCAGCGGTGTAGAAGTTGAAATAAAGGTATAAACAGTTGAATTTTTAAATAAATAAAGAAGCAAGCCGGGATTTTTTTCTTGACTTGCTTTTTTTTAGACCGGTCTTCCGATACCCTGTCATCGGCGTTTACGCCGTCGATTATTTCGGTATAAATGCCGTCGGAAATACCCATGCGAACGATTTTCATCAACACTTCTTTTCTGGTTTTATCCAATAGATGCAAATAAGTTGATATTGATATATAACAAAAATATACCTGTTTTTTGGCCGGAACAGAATTTGTGTTTACTCAAATCAATTCGTAATCATGTTTATTCCCTTTTCACGTCCTCATATTGATCGGCTACGGAAAAACCCCTGACCGTTACCGGCTGACGTCCATTTTTACTTTTATTCCTGTCCAGTATTCGCTATCTTCTTCCACCGGGCACAAACTCAAGTATCCCGATTTTATCTTTCCGTTTTCCGTTACAACGGGATCGCTCTTTTTCCATTCTTTATGTTTTTCGTAAATCTCGCTTCTTTTTGAACAATAATTCACAAAAAATTCCCCTTTCGAACAGTGTGAAATATAATTTTCAAATAGTCGAAGCGCTAAAAATCCCATGCTCTTTCGCATATTAATTTCGACGCAAGGATGCAGATAATATTGGTTTTCGGATGAATAAACCAACATATCCACGCCGATATTTCCCGTATAATGCGGCGCGAATATCTTTCCGATCAATTGAATAAGCCGGATTTTTACCCGGAGCAGCAAATCGGGAGCAATATAAAAGGTGATTTTCTTCTCCAATTCTTCTTGATTTGCCAAAAAACTTTTTTCGTAAACTCCTTTTGAATTGGTTTGAAATACGGAATAACCGGTAAATAGAGTTTTACCTGCTTTATCGATTTCAAAGTGCATAGAAAAATCCAACTGCTTATCCAAAACTTTTTCCAAAGAAACCTGCGATTGCCTTTTTAACATTCCGCTTAAAATTTGCCGTTCCGATTGAGCCAACTTTTTGGGAGGAAGCCAGACCAAGCCGCGCCCGGAAGAAGAATAGGGCGATTTAACAATTTGTTCCTTTGAGCTATGAACAACTTGCTTTTCTAACTCATCCAAATTCGAAAAAAAACGGGGAAGAATCTCATTCTCGATTTCGGGGATCGTATCAATTAAAAACGAAAGAATTTTGTGAGAAGTAAAACGGCTTCCCAGTAAGCGGAGTTCCTCTTTCCATAGAGGAATTTGCCACTCCAAATGATGGAATAGATTTAGTTTCTCAAAAAAATAGATACTCTGAGGCGAAATACCCCATAAATCAATAGCAAGATCAGCTAAATCGGATTTTTTGTTCGTTAAATCCGAAGTTGTAATTGCTTGAGCAATTGGATTTAACAGATCTAAATCCGATAAAAATGTATTCGGTAATGGTTTGTCAATAAGTATAAAATCGGAAGGAAAGGCATACCAGGCAGGAAGAAATGCCAATTCCTTTTGCATTTTTAGCTGATTAGCCTTCGGTTGATAATATTTCGAAGCATTGAGAACCGCCGTTTCATGTCCCGGATTAAAATAGCGAATCATTGTATTTTGAAAGACCCGGTTTGACGATCGAAGATAATATACTTGCTTTGAAAAAGGTTTTCCAAACTTCCGTTTTCAGCCAATTCACAAGGAGTTCCTACGATAAGACCTTTTTCCTTATCCATAATCCAAAGTTTATCGGCGATTTGTAAAGCCAATTCCAAATCGTGCGTAGAAAAAAAGAGAACTCTATCGGTTTCTTTGCTCAGATTACGAAGCAGTTGCATCATTTCTACTTTGCTCGGAAAATCAAGGAAAGCGGTAGGTTCATCCAGAAAAATAATCGGAGTTTGCTGAGCAAACACTTTAGCAATCATTACCTTTTGTCGTTCGCCATCACTCAGCGTATCAATAGGACGTTCGGCTAAATCGAAAATCTTAACTTGTTTAATCGCTTCATTAACAATTATTTTATCTTTTTTATTCAATTTTCCCCAAAATCCGGTATAAGGACTTCTTCCCAAACTCACTAATTCGGTCACCGACATATCGCGTACCTCTATCTTTTCCGTTAAAATCACGCCGATTAATTTCGATAATTCCTTATTAGAAAAGGATGAAATCGCTTTGTTTTCTATCCATATTTCACCCTCCAGTGGAGGCTGAAATCCGGATAGCGTTCGTAATAAGGTAGACTTTCCAACACCATTAACGCCTATAAGGCAAGTTAATTCACCGCCGTATAGAATTGAATTGAAGTCTTGAGCTATTATTTTATCACAACGCTTATTTTTGTAACCTATTGATAAATGCTTGATTTCAATCTTTTTATTTTTCATATCATTCCAGCAAAGTTACAAGAAAAATTTTAATTTCCGGACAATTCCAGCCGCGATTTCATGGCAATCCGCACTAAAAATAGCCACAAAAAGAAAAAAAGACAATATAAAGCTGCCTTAGATGTGAAATATCTCAAAAAAAATATCAACTTTTGATGCGGCTGCCCTGAATTTTAAACATCATTTTTTTGTTTTTCCAAAAAATCTCACTATTTTTGTGTGATTTTTAAATATAAAATAACATTTTTTCATAGAGAAACAGAAATTATTTTTAACATTACATATTAATTAAGAAAGCGTTAGCTTATATTCTTGTTTACAGAAATCTGAACAATTTCGATACCGACAAGAATAAGTAAGTAAACGCTCACGTTGGATGCGTGGGTGTACTTATTTGTCGGTATGGGTAGTTCAGAACCTCTGTAAACAAATAAAGTTGAAGTCCCACGCTTCGTATTTTTAAACCGCTTCTCTCCGGGACTTGAGAAGCGAGTTAGGAACTAAGAGTTATGAGTTAAGAACTAAGAGTTGAAGCAGCACTCTGTATCACTGTAGTTTATTCCGGTCGATGGTAAAGACAACTATTCGAATCAAAAAATCATTTTTCTCATCGTTTAATAAATGCCGGTTGTCTTTACCGGAGACGGGAAAGCTAAAAAGAGTTAAGAACTAAGAACTAAAAGTTAAGAGTTAAGAATGAAAAATAGAAAATGGAGAAAAGAGCGAAGCCTTGAAAGGGCGATAATCAATAGCGATGGACGTTGTCGGATTGTACTGGGAAGAAAATATTGTCTTCTGTCCCGTTAGGGACAGCATGTTGGTAGAAAA
>JAIRLY010000401.1 GCA_031259075.1 Dysgonamonadaceae bacterium
TTGAAACGCATTTTGCCGGCGTTTATCCGACTATTGAACAAATCGGCAGAAAACATTACCCCCTGCGTGATAGATTTTTGGCGCAATTTTCAAGTGCCCGGTTTTCTGCAAATGGACAATGAACTGTCTTTCAGGGGCAGCAACCGCCATCCGCGAGGACTTGCTCTGTTAATGAGCGTTGCGCTGTCGAACGGTGTTTCTCCGCTTTTCATTCCGCCTGCAGAACCCTGGCGCAACGGCATTATTGAGAAGTTTAACGATAATGTTCTGGCGCATTTTTACAGGTCGGAAACTTTCGCCTGCTTTGAAGAAATGTGCCAAAAAGCAAAAGAATTCAGTCGCTTTCACAACGCAAATCATCGCTATTCTTCGCAGAATTACAAAACGCCAAATCAAATGATTTTCAATGATTGCAAAAAATCAAAACTCGAAAGAGAGATTGATTTAACTCAAAAGATTTTTGTCGAAGAAGGTCGTTTGATATTTATCCGTTTCATCCGCAACGATTTAAAACTGACCGTTCTAAACACCGTTTTTATAGTAAAACCGGAATTAAAATACAGTTATGTCGTTTGCGAAATCATTTTGGAAAAATACGTTTTGGCAGTCAGCCACAACAACGAGATTTACCACATTTTTGAATTCCAAATGTCTTTGCCTTAAAATCTTAAAAAATGTACAATATGTCAATGAACTCCTGATATTTTGATCGCCTTAGCGGGTGAAATCCCTTAAGGGATTTGTAAACGAACTACTGATATAGTAAGCGTCCCTTAGAATGTAAACGAACTGGTGATACATAACAGTTAAGAACTAAGAGTTAAGAGTTAGGAATAAGGAAAGCCGGAGGCTTTCAATATGAATAACCCCCAATGAAGCGAAGCGATTGGGGGCAAACGGAATGCCGGCGGCGCTTTCAACCCCGAAGCGGGTTGAACGATTAAAAGGAGTTGACAGGAAAACGATGCGTTCAACCCCTCAACCGGGGTTGAGGAAAAGGATATGTTACTTTCACCCCCAATCGCTTCGCTTCATTGGGGGTTATTCATATTGAAAGCCTTCGGCTTTCCGACCATGACCGGTCAACGCCCTACGTTCGCCGTAGGCGATATATATCAATAGAAAAACGTGTATTACCCTCTACGTTCGCCGTAGGCGATTAATAGAAAATGACGATGCTATTAAAGTCCTACGGACTATTGGCGAAAGAGGCGATGTCCCTTTCTATTGATATTATTCCCCTGACGGGGAATCGGAGCGAAGTGCAGCTACGGACAGCTGTCGCCATAATGAGGCGACCATGTAGCTTTCGTGCTTTCGCCCTTTCGTGCTTCGGGGCAGTGACGGTCTGAAAGCACGCAATTTTCATAACCGCAGGTCAACGACCTGCGGAAAGGATGCCTTATAACTTAATCGTGTACAACTTGTATATTTTATAATTTTTAACTGTCAACAATTGCAAATGCAATTTTTTTCGGTTTACTTTGTAGATAATTTATTTTAAATTTAAGATTGATTAACGAAAAATCAAATGCGACACAAAATATTTGTAGAAAAAAAGAAATGGATGATTCCGGTATTATTCTTTATTGGATTTACATCTGTTTGGGCGCAAATCAGTGAAGGAGGTTTACCTCCCAGTTTTGGAGAAGTGCATTTAAGAAGTTCAAAACAACCTTATGAAGCACCAGTGCAGTTTAATGTGGATGAGCTTTTGGAAGAAGACCAAGAACTAGAAACATTGGGATTTCCCCCTCGTTGTGCGAAAATCATTCCGGCAGACATTAGCTTCGAAAATAATGGAGAAAGAATAATCCTTCCGGATGGACAACGAATCCGGAGATTGGAGATTTTTGCCCCTGACGCATTGGCTATTTTATTATATTATGATAAATTTATTATCCCTGAAGAAGGAAAATTATTTATCTATGATCCGGAATATGCCAATATATTAGGAGCTTATACACATAAGACCAATTCTAAAAAAACGGAGTTTGCCACAGAATTTATACCGGGAGATAAACTGATATTGGAATATGTAGAACCGGCATCAGGAGAATTACCCGAATTAAAAATCAGCGGCATTGCTTACGGTTACAATCACATAAGAGGTTTAACCGGAGATAATTCATTAAAAACTCGTTGGGATTCGGAATCCTGCATGATCAATGTCAACTGTCCGGAAGGCGACAAATGGCAAGACCAAAAGAAAGGAGTGGCTCGGATACTCACTTCATCAGGAGGATATGTATTGCTTTGCAGCGGTACTTTGATCAATAATACGGCAGGCAATTTCGACCCGCTTTTTTTGAGCGCACATCATTGCTACGAAGATATGACTGCCGCGCAAATGAATCAATCGATCTATTATTTCCACTACGAATGGACCGGTTGCGAAAACTTAAATACCGATCCGAAATGTCCTACGATGGTAGGAGCGCAAATGCTGGCCGATATTGATATTCGCAGTGGATCTGACGGAGCGTTGCTGCGGTTGAACGACCCGATTCCGCAAGATTATGAAGTTTATTTCAATGGTTGGGACCGCCGAAACATTGCGGCAACCGGAGGCGTCGGAATTCATCACCCTGCCGGTGATGTAAAGAAAATTTCAACGTATGGAAATTCCGTTACCTCAGATACTTGGGATGGAGAAGGAATTACAGGTGCTAAGGATGCGCATTGGAATTTACAGTTTATTCGAACAACCAGCGGACACAGCGTGACGGAAGGAGGATCTTCGGGGTCTCCCATGTTTGACCAAAATGGATTAGTGGTAGGAACATTGACGGGTGGAAATTCTTCTTGCAGCTATAAAGCAGGAGATAATCTCTATGGCAAATTATGGTATCATTGGGATCTTGGCCCGCAAAAAATGAGTAACTATCTTGATCCTACTGATTCCGGCGCTGAATTTATCGAAGGCGTTTATTTAAATTATGATGCAACAAAAGCCAATTTTTTCACTAAAGAGAAAGTGATTTATGCGACGCAAAAAATTGAGTTTTTCGATGATTCAAGGAATGCAACCTCTTGGGAATGGACATTTGAAGGAGGAACGCCGGCTGTCTCAAACGAAAAAAATCCACCATTAATAGCTTTTAATGAACCGGGTTTTCACAAAGTCTCATTAACCGTTGACAAAGGAACCGAAAAAGAACACACCAAATCAATAGATATTGAAGTCGTTATAAAAGAAAATAATTGTTTGAATACAATTGCGATTGGAAACGAAACGTCCCAATCGCAATTCCCGTTGGGAATTTCTCAAAGACAATTGTTTAGTTCTTCGCTCTATACCAAGGAAGAATTAGCGTTGAAACAGGGGGATGAAATTACCCAAATTGCATGGAATGCCGGTTCCGCAAACAGCAAAATGCGGACAATTTACATTTATTTGAAAGAAACCGATGAAACGTTATTGACGGCAAGTACTTGGCAAAGTGAAATCACAGGGGCTACTTTGGTGTATGAAAGTCCAAATAATTGGACCAACGAAGTAGGGTGGGTGACTATCCCTCTGCCTGCTCCTTTTAAATGTTCGGGAAATAAAAATTTAAAAGTGATTGTCAGAACGCTTGCTACTTCCAATTCTGATTTTTTAACATCAAATTGTTATTATTCCGAATCAACAGAACGGCATTTGCGATGGATTTCAAATAATCGAAATGAGCCGATCGGTCTTGGAACGGTAAATAATAATCGACCAAATATTCAAATAGTTAAAAGTATTTTGTGCGGCGTAAACCAACCGGTTGCCGATTTTCTTGTAAACGCTTCTAATGAAGAAGCAACCGATTTTTATGTCGGCGACACGATTTTCTTTACAAGTCTATCCACAGGGCCGGTCGTTAATTGGGAATGGTCTTTTCCCGGAGCGACTCAGGAAAACAGCAGAAAAGAAAATCCTGTCGCAATCTATGCTCAACAGGGAACTTATACCGTCACATTAACTGTTCACAACCATTTAGGGTCGAACACACAGCAGAAAGACCTTTTTATAAAAGGCAAAATCCCGGTTGCCAAATTTTCATCTTCTGTTTCCGAAGGATTTACCACTTATCCCAATTACGGAAAATTATTGCCTCTTTCCGGCGGAACTGTTTCTTTTCAAGATGAATCGAAATATAATCCGGCGTTTTGGCAATGGGAATTTGAAGGAAGAAATCCGAATATTTATGAAGGAAATACAGTCGCTCTGAATTTTCCTTCCGGAGAAAAAACATATTCCGTCACACTTACAGTCGGAAACGAAATCGGCTCTGTGACCAAAGAAATAGAAAACTACATAAAAGTCGGAGGAACAGCTCCAATATGGAATATGCCGTATGAAGATCAAGGAGATACGTACTATCAAATTTCCGAAAATGCATATTTAACGGGAACAAACTCCGATTATGCCGTTATAGTCGAAAAATTCACAAATAATTCGGCAGGAATAATCTCTCAATTGGATTATATGATAAAAGTGATTGATGAAGAAGATCCCTCTTCCCGAATTTTCCCTGTCGCTATCTATAATGAAAAAGATGGAAAACCGGATAAAACGCTTGCTACTTTTAACCTGACAGTCTCAGACATCAATCGCTCCGGTTACACCACAATTGCATGTCCTACTCCGGTATCCGTTTCGGGAAACTTTTATATAGGAATAAAAAGTTTAACGGCTGCAACTCCCAAAATTGCAATTGGTTCTTCCCAAGAATCAGATCCAACCGTTTATGTTTATAAAAATGAAAGTTGGGTTTCTCTTGAAGAAGTAGATACACAAAAAAGAAAGATTTCGTTGAATATAATACCGACATTTACCTATTCGGCTTCTAAAGATACAAAAATAAGTCTTATTCAATCGACGTCTCCGGTAAAAATTTATCCTAACCCGGTGAATGATTATTTAAATGTAAGCAGTCAATCACCCATCGAAAAAATCGTTATACAAGATATTCAAGGGCGTCGAGTGTCGATCGTAAATACCGAAAATAAAACAGAAATCGTTCTCCCTGTTTCATATTGGGTAAGAGGAGTTTATATCCTGAAAATACAAACAAAAACGGGTGTTTCAAATTATAAAATAACAAAGAAGTAACATAATAACGGCCTTGAAATGATTGTTCAATTTTAGGTATTGCTGATTAAGTATCATTTTATTGCTTTTTGAATGTGTTTTAAATGAAAAAAGACCGGAATGGTTTTGCCAACTCCGGTCTTTCCGACTGTACTTTTTTTTGTTTTTGTGGACTTTCGTTTGGGAAGTCCACCCGGTGGAGGTTTCGTATTCAGCCTCCCTGCTTCCTTTCCGGTTTGCTTTGATGTAATCGCAAACCTTTCCTTTGGTTTTCATACCTGATTATTTTGAAAATTTCGCTACAAAAGTACATGAAAATCATGGGATTTCCAAACGCGTGAAAATGAAAAAAGTTTTTTTTACAGAGGAAAGGCAACTTGGAAATACAAATCTACATTTTTATCAAGTTTAATTAAATTTCTTTATATTAATTGGTTAGAAAAGAATTGGAATATACACTAAAAATATGTAACTTTGCATCTTTAAAATTATAGAATATAACAAATATGGGCGAAAGATTCAAAAGAACGCTTATTACTTCTGCGTTGCCTTATGCCAACGGACCTGTACATATCGGACATTTGGCAGGCGTGTATGTTCCGGCTGATATTTATGCAAGGTATCTCCGTCTGAAAGGCGAAGAAATTTTGTTTATCGGTGGTTCGGACGAACATGGGGTTCCTATTGCTTTGAAAGCGAAAGCCGAAGGAATTACGCCGCAGGAAGTAGTGGACAGGTATCATGCAATCATCAAAAAATCTTTCGAAGATTTCGGAATTACATTCGATATTTATTCCCGTACTTCTTCGGAAATACATCATAAAACGGCAGCCGATTTTTTTCGCAAACTATACGATAAAGGTGAATTTATCGAAAAAACATCTGAACAATATTATGATGAAGAAGCGAAACAGTTTCTTGCCGACCGCTATATTACAGGGAAATGTCCGCATTGTGGAAATGAGCGGGCGTATGGTGACCAGTGCGAAGCCTGCGGAACATCATTAAGCCCGTTGGAATTGATTGAGCCTAAATCGGCTATTTCGGGCAGTATTCCTGTTTTGAAAGAAACCAAACATTGGTACTTGCCGCTGGATAAGCACGAAGCATGGTTGAAAAAATGGATTTTAGAAGATCATAAGGAATGGAAATCCAATGTTTACGGACAATGTAAATCGTGGTTGGACATGGGCTTACAGCCTCGCGCCGTGAGCCGCGATTTGGATTGGGGCATTTCCGTTCCGGTGGAAGGCGCCGAAGGAAAAGTTCTTTATGTATGGTTTGATGCACCTATCGGTTATATTTCCAATACCATCGAACATTCGCCTAATGATTGGGAAAAATGGTGGAAGGATGAAAAGACGAAACTTGTTCATTTTATCGGAAAAGATAATATTGTGTTTCACTGTATTGTTTTTCCAAGCATGTTGAAAGCCGACGGCAGCTATATTCTACCGGATAATGTACCGGCTAATGAATTTTTGAACTTGGAAGGAGATAAAATTTCTACTTCCCGCAACCGGGCGGTTTGGTTGCACGAATATCTGGAAGAATTTCCCGGAAAACAAGATGTTTTGCGTTACGTTTTAACAGTCAATGCTCCTGAAACAAAAGACAGTGATTTTACTTGGAAAGATTTTCAAGCGCACAACAACAATGAATTGGTAGCGGTATTAGGTAATTTTGTTAATCGTGTTCTGGTGCTTACGCATAAATATTTCGAAGGAAAAGTTCCTGCTTGCGGCGAATGGACCGATTACGATAAACAAACATTGGAAGAGTTTTTACAAGTAAAGTCGGAAATGGAAAACGATCTGGAGCATTACCGGTTTCGCGATGCTTTGAAAGAAGCCATGAATCTGGCTCGTATCGGAAACAAATATTTGGCGGACACAGAGCCTTGGAAAGTGGCTAAAACGGATATGGTTCGTACGGCAACTCTCTTGAATATCGGTTTGCAAATCACGGCTAATCTGGCTATTGCTTTTGAACCGTTCTTGCCGTTTACTTCTGCGGAGATCAGACGACTTATTCGTAAAGAACATTTGAATTGGGAAAAATTGGGTCGCGTAGATATATTGGAAGCGGAACATCTCATTGATCATCCGAAATTATTATTTGAAAAAATAGACGATGAAGTCATCGAAAAACAAATCCAAAAACTGCAAGACGCCAAAAAAATAATGAATTAAAAGCATGTAAGGTTGCGCCGGTAAAGTAAGTGATGGAACATTTGAAATATTTAAATTCGTTTTTTTCATTTTTCTCATTTCTTTCATTACTTTTGTATTCATTTTTAAACTAATAACAAAACAATGCTTATATTTCCCGTTTCCTCACGTTTAGCCGCTTTGTCTCCTTCCGAGACGTTGGTCATGTCTCAAAAAAGCAATGAATTGAAGGCGCAAGGAATTGATGTTATCAATTTAAGTGTAGGAGAACCCGATTTCTTTACGCCTGATTTTATCAAAGAGGCCGCCGAAGAAGCCATTGTAGAGAATTATTCTTTCTATTCTCCGGTTTCCGGTTATCTTTCGTTAAGAAGTGCAATTGTTGATAAATTGAAACGGGAGAATCAGTTGGAATATAAACCGGAGCAAATAGTTTGTTCCAATGGAGCAAAACAATCGGTATGTAATGTTATCTTTTCCATTATTAATCCGGGTGATGAGGTAATTATTCCTGCTCCTTATTGGGTTAGTTATATAGAAATGGTAAAATTGGCCGAAGGCAAAAGTGTGATTGTAACAGCCGGAATTGAGCAGAATTTTAAAATTACGCCCCATCAATTAGAAGCGGCCATCACACCTCAAACAAAAGCGTTTATTCTTTGTTCTCCATCCAATCCCAGTGGAAGTGTTTATTCCAAAGAAGAATTGAAAGACTTGGCCGGAGTATTAGCGAAATATCCGAATATCATTATTATTTCCGACGAAATATACGAACATATCAATTATATAGGGAAGCATGAAAGTATCGCCCAGTTTGAGAGCATACGCGACCGGGTCGCAATCGTTAATGGCGTATCGAAAGCTTATGCGATGACCGGTTGGCGTTTGGGTTGGGTTGCCGTTCCTCAATGGATCGCTTCAGCTTGCAACAAATTGCAGGGACAATATACTTCCGGACCAAATTCTATCGCTCAAAAAGCGGCGGAAGCAGCATACAACGGCCCGCAGGATTGTGTGAAAATCATGTGCGAAGCTTTCGAGCGCCGCCGCAATCTGATGGTAAAACTGTGCAACGAAATTCAGGGTTTCAAGGTAAACGAACCGCAAGGAGCGTTCTACTTGTTCCCCGATTGTTCATATTATATTGGTAAATCGTTTAATGGAAAGAAAATAGGAAATTCAGCCGATTTAGCGATGTATCTTTTGGAAGAAGGACATGTAGCCGCTGTGGGCGGAATGGCTTTCGGAGCGCCCAATTGCATCCGTTTTTCGTATGCTACTTCAGATGAACAGTTGGTAGAAGCGATGAAACGAGTGAAAGAAGCATTAACTAATCTGATAAGCTAAATATACAGAAACCTTTATTTTATTCAAATTTTATTTTCTGTCGAAAACCTTCTCAAAAAATTTGAAAGATCAATTGCTTTTTAATACATTTGTATAAAAATACAAAAATATAATTATGGTTAATCAAGAACTAATACATCCGAAAAGCATTGTTGTAGTCGGCGGTTCGAATACAACATCCAAACCTGGAGGTAATTGTGTACGAAATCTCATTAACGGTCGCTACGAAGGCGAGTTGTATGTTGTTAATCCGAAAGAAACAGAGGTGCAAGGATTAAAGAGTTACAATCATGTTTCTCAAATCCCTCCGACCGATTTAGCGATTATAGCTATACCGGCTCATGCTTGTTTGGAAACGATTACCGTCTTAGCTCAGGAAAAAGGCGTAAAAGCGTTTATCATGTTTACAGCTGGATTTGGAGAAGAAAGTAAAGAGGGCGGAGATCTTGAAAAAGAGATCGTGAGAGTTGTAACCGAAGCGAATGCCAGTCTCTTAGGCCCCAATTGTATCGGACTTTTGAATCGGTATCATCACAGTTTATTCACGCTTCCAATTCCGGAAATGGATCCGATGGGAGTAGATATGATTTCCAGTTCGGGTGGGACTTGTATTTTCATCATGGAATCGTCTATTCGGATGGGATTGCGTTTTAATTCGGTTTGGTCGATTGGCAACGGCGCTCAAATCACTGTGGAAGACGTTTTGGAATACATGGATTTAAATTTTAATCCGGAAACCGATTCTAAAATCAAATTGCTCTACATTGAAAGCATCAAAGATCCGGATAAACTGTTGGAACATACCTCGTCGTTGATTCGGAAAGGTTGCCGGATTGCAGCAATCAAGTCGGGAACATCCGAATCGGGAAGTCGCGCCGCTTCTTCCCATACAGGCGCGATGGCCAACCCGGATTTGGCGGTAGAAGCTCTTTTCCGTAAAGCCGGTGTTGTCCGCTGTTTCAGCAGGGAAGAATTGGCCACTGTCGGAGCCGTTTTTACATTAAAGGAATTAAAAGGGAAAAACATAGCGATTGTTACTCATGCCGGTGGCCCCGCTGTTATTCTCACCGACGCTCTGGCCAAAGGTGGCATGGAAATTCCTTCACTAATAGGAAATCCGATCGCGGAAGAACTGAAAAAAAAGCTGCTCCCGGGATCTGCCGTTAGTAACCCGATTGATATTTTAGGTACAGGCGAACCCAAACATTTGGCAATTGCCATTGATTATTGTGAACAAAAAATGGATAATATCGACGGGATAGCGGTTATTTTCGGAAGTCCGGGTTTGACCCGCGTTTATGAAGCTTACGACGTTTTGGATCAGAAAATGAAAACCTGTTCCAAGCCGATTTATCCCATTTTACCTTCTGTAAGTACTGCTTGGGACGAAACCGACTTTTTCGTCAAGAAAGGACATGTTAATTTCAGCGATGAGGTCGGGTTGGCTAATGCGTTGATCATGAGTTTAAAAACGCCTCGTCCTTTGACCAATAATTTAGAATTGAAAGGTGTGGATATTCCGTTGATACGCCGGATTATTGATCATATTCCGGAATCGGGCTATATTGCCCCTAAATACGTGCAGGAACTGTTCAAAGCAACCGGAATCCCGATGGTAGAAGAATTGGTTTCTTCCAACTGGAAAGAAATCAAAGCTTTTGCAACCAAAGCCGGCTTTCCTGTAGTAGCCAAAGTGGTAGGACCTGTGCATAAATCCGATGTAGGAGGCGTAGTATTAAATATTCGTTCCGAAAAACATTTACAAATAGAATTTGAACGGCTGATTCATATTCCGGATGCTACAGCTGTGATGATTCAGCCCATGTTGCAAGGAATGGAACTTTTTGCCGGCGCTAAATACGAAGAAAAATTCGGACATATTGTTCTCTGTGGATTAGGTGGTATTTTCGTGGAAATCTTCAAAGATGTGGCTTCCGGTTTAGCTCCTTTGGCTACTGAAGAAGCCCTGTCGATGATTCGTTCGCTTCGTGGGTATAAAGTATTTAAAGGCGCTCGGGGACAAAAAGGGATTGATGAATATCAATTTGCAAAAATCATTGTTCATCTGTCCGTTTTATTGCGCTTTGCTACGGAAATAAAAGAATTGGACATCAATCCGCTTTTAGCGACCGATAGAGGCATTATTGCTGTGGATGCGCGAATACGAGTGGAGAAATAGAAATATTATTCACATTATCTCTTTTAACAATTTTATTGGAGCATTTGTTGAGTTGTCTTTAATTAAGGAATACAAGGTATGGTTGTTCCGGACGAAAATAACAGTATTTTTCAACTTGCAGCGGATTTTATAAATCAAACATCCGAACATTTATTCCTTACCGGAAAAGCGGGGACAGGGAAAACTACTTTTTTGAAGTATATCAAAAATCATACACATAAAAATACGGTAGTAGCGGCGCCCACAGGTATTGCGGCAATCAATGCCGGAGGAGTAACCCTACATTCGCTTTTTCAATTGCCGTTGGAACCCTATATTCCGGGGTATTCCACTGTTTCGTCGAAAAAACATTTTTTTCGTTTCTCCAAACAAAAAATTGATTTGTTGAAACAAATCGAGTTGTTGATTATTGATGAAGTAAGTATGTTGCGCGCCGATACACTGGATTCCATAGATGTATCGTTGCGGAGCATTCGCCGGACTCCCAAACCTTTTGGAGGTATTCAGGTGTTATACATCGGCGACCTGTTTCAATTACCGCCTGTCGCTAAGGAAGAAGAATGGAATTTACTGAAAGAATATTACCAAAGCACATTTTTCTTCCATGCAAATGTTATTCAACAAACCAAACCGATTCGTTTGGAGTTAAAGAAAGTATATCGACAGGGCGATCCTAAGTTTATTGATTTGTTGAACCGGATAAGAAATAATATCGTTACTCCTGAAGACTTTCAAAAATTAAATAGTCTTTATAACCGCAATTTTATTCCGAATCCGGAGGATAATTATATTATTCTCACCACTCACAATTACAAAGCCGATCATATTAATAATGCAAAATTGGCGAAATTGTCGGGAACAGAACGAATCTTTTCGGGAGAAGTCGCCGGGGATTTTCCGGCCGTTTCTCTCCCTACGGATATGCAACTTCATTTGAAACCCGGAGCGCAAATCATGTTTCTAAAAAATGATACGGAAGAACATCGTTATTATAACGGAAAAATCGGAATCATCAGTCAAATTATTGCCGACCAAATTTATGTCTATCTGTCCGATACAAATAATACGATTCTTCTGAAAAAAGAAACATGGGAAAACAAGCGCTATGAACTGAATAAAGAATCCGGAAAAATCAAAGAGGAAGTATTAGGCTCTTTTTCTCAATATCCTGTCCGGTTGGCATGGGCAATTACCATCCACAAAAGTCAAGGGTTAACTTTTGAAAAAGCCATAATTGATATCGGTTCGTCTTTTGCCGCAGGGCAGGCGTATGTGGCATTGAGCCGTTGTACCTCTCTGGATGGAATCGTATTGTATTCCAAAATTTATTCCAATTGTATTATGATCGATAATCATGCTGTAGAATTTAGCCGGAATGATAGAACCGAACAGGATTTGCTTCAATTGTTCCGTCAGGGAAAACGGAAATTCTGGGCTGAACGACTTTTATTGTATTTCGATTGGAAACCGATGTACGCGATGGTCCGGGAATTAGAGAAGCTTCTGGAAGAAAAAGAAGACGCCGAATATCAGCCGGTTAAAATCTTGGCGGGTAATTATAAACGGAAAATCAGAGAATGGGAAGATATTTCCTTGCGGTTTCAAAAACAGTTGATTCAAATTACTCAAATGGAACAAACGGATAGCGATATTTTGCTGTTGAAAGATCGTTGCCGGAAAGCAGTCGTTTATTATCATGAAAACGTAGTTTCCCAACTATTAATTCCACTCCAAAATTACATCGAAAATTTGGTTGTAAGCAAGAAGACGCGAACATTCCGTAAAAATATGATTCGTATCGAAAGCGACATTATTTTGTTTTTAGAAAATATGAAGAAAGTGCGATATAATAATATCACACTAACAGACGACTTGAAGTTGGATATTCCGAAAAGGACGGAACTGTTTTCAGCGCCGCGTTGCCGGGTGTAAAACTGCCGGCCGTCAATGTTATCGAACCGTTGTGGCGAATAATCGCCGGTTCAGTCAACCGTATCGCCGATTAAACATTATTCTCAAAGCGCTGTATACTCCGGCTAATCATCCGGTACAATTCCTGTTTGTCGGGATCTCCTTTCAACGATTCCAAATGACTATTCATCACATCTTGGTCGTATCGGACAGCAGGGCCGGTTTGCGCCTCTTTCGGATGTAATTGCTTTACTTTTGCTGCCGTTTCTTGAATCAACGGCAATAAAACGTTCCAAGGCAAGTCTTGTTTTTCCAGAATTTCGGCTGCTATAGCATACAGATGATTCGTGAAATTACAGGCGAAAACGGCAGCCAAGTGTAATTGTTTTCGTCGGTCGGAAGATAGACGAACAACCCGATTGGAAAGAGTAAGCGCAATTGTTTCCAACCGGTCTTCGTCTTTCGGATTATTCGCTTCTATAAAAACAGGAAGCGTATCGAAAGCAACTTTCCGTGTTTTGCTGAAAGTTTGCAAGGGATACAATACGCCAAATCTTCCGGCGCCTCTTCTTTCGAAGACATTCCATGAAAGAGTTCCTGATGTATGCACCAAAAGGCCGTCGACAGGAAAAAACTGTTCTATTATTTCCGGTAAGACAGAGTCTTTTAACGAAAAAAGATAAAGATCTGCGTCTCGATCAATGTCTTGAATGGTATGTGTAAATTTGGTTTGAAGTTTGTTTCCCAAAATTCCGGCGGAAGTTAGTGTGTGGCTATAAACCTGTATTATGGAGAATCCTTTTTCCTGTAAAGCGCTTCCCAAATGCGTAGCTACATTTCCGGCTCCTACTAAAACGATTTTTATTTCAGCTGGTTGGCTCATTTTTATATTTTTCAATATGAAGTTTCTCCCATTGAAGTTTTTCTTCACTGTGCGGTTTCCCAACTTTTGCCTTACGGCCTATTGCGATAATACAGCCTACATGTAACTGTAATGGGATTTCCAGTAAATCTTTTACATATTGTTCGGAATCGTAACCGGTTTCTGTTTCACGTCCGCTGATTTGTACCCAACAAGTTCCCAAACCTAAATCTTCGGCTTGTAGCTGAATATATGTAGCTGCAATAGCTGAATCTTCCACGTAAGCTTCCGTTTTTAGAGGATCGGTTAAAACCGCAATCGCTAAAGCGCAATTCTCAATAAATATAGCTCCCGACGATTTGCAAATGGACAGTTTTTTCAACATTTCTTTATTTTCGATTAGAACAAATTCCCATGAACGGCTGTTTTTAGAGGATGGAGACATCAAAGTCGCTTTCATTATTTGTTCTACTTCAGAAGGTAAAAGTGATTCGCCGGTATATTGCCTGATACTTCTCCGATTGGTAACTAAATCTGTAAAATTATTCATTATAAGTAAATGTTATGTAAATAATAATTATTTTTGCGAAGATAATAAACTTTATTTAAAAATGAAAGGAATGGAAGCAATAAGAGGAATGAAGAAAAAGAAGAGACTGTTTTTCTCTTTCCTTTTTTTCCTTTTCTGCCTTTCTCCTCTTTTTTCCCAATATTCTACCGGAGAAGTAAAATATTCTGTGATTGATTTTTATGCTTTACGTTATTATCCTTTTACAATAAAAGCAGATTCAATTATTCGGAAAGTAATAGATAAAAATGATCCGAACTCCTTTTGTTCCGTTCCGGCTATTTATAAAAAAACAGCGGTTCATTTGACTTTCAATACGGAATTTTTGGACAATCAACTCCGGTATTTCACGGCGACCGACAATCTTATTCACAAGTACCTGATTAAACCGTATAAAACATGGCTGCAATATGCCGAACCTTTAAAAGAGGATGGTAATGATACCGCCTTAACCATTGGACTTTATGAGGAATATAGAAAAGATGGAGCGCTTTTAAAGTCGGCAAATGAAGGAATTTATGAATTTATTGGGATAGAAAATGTCGGGGATATTTTGGATAAAACATTTGGAGATATTGATTTATTTCAAAATAAAAATGAAGCGATGCTTTTGTCTTTCAAAAGTCCGTTAATTTCCAAAAACATTCCCAAATACAAATATTTTCTTTCGGGAATAAAACAATTGAACGATCAACCGGTATATGAAATCGCTTTTTATCCTGAAAACTTAGAGGATAATAGCGCTCTTACGGGTTATCTTTATGTTACGACCGATGGAAATTATGCTTTAGTAAAATTTCTTTTTACCTTAAATGATCCTTATCGTTTGAATTTTATAAAAGATATTTTATTTGTTCAAACTTTTGAAAATAAAGAAAGACGCAGTTTTCCGCTTAAAAAAGAAGCTATTTTTACGTATGGCGATGAAATTACCGGAAGCCTTTTGGTGAAGCAAATCGTTAATTATGCAAATCCAATTGATTCATTAACAAATTCCGAAAAACAGATTGATAATATAGTGAAATCGGCGGCACAAACACGCGCATTCCGGAATCTGCAAACAGGGCTGCATTTCCTGTTAACCGATTATTTGACGATTGGCGGCAAGAAAGGTCTTTTTGAATACGGCCCGATTTGCCGGTCGGTCAGTTATAACGAAATGGAGGGTCTTCGATTAAGAGCAAGTGGAAATACGACATTGCGTCTGAGTAAGAAATTTCTTCTGGGCGGATATGTTGCTTATGGAACAAAAGACGAGCGATTGAAATATCGTGGAGACGTGATCTATTCTTTTTTACCTAAAAACAAAGAGATTTGGGAATTTCCCAAACGGTTGCTCCATATTACTTATGTACAAGATTTTAATATTCCGGGAGATGATTTATTAACTACCGACAGAGACCATTTTCTATATTCTTTCTCGCAATCAAGCGCTCACAATATGTCTTTTCAAAAGGTAGCAGCCATTGAATATGAGCACGAACTGCAAAATAGACTGTCATTTAAAATCAGTGGAAAATATCTGTACGACCGGCCGGAAGGAAGATTGAACAGTCTGAAAGCGATTACACGTTCGGAAGTAAATTTTTCGTTGCGTTATGCTCCGCGGGAACTGTTTATACCGAATCGCAAAAACCGGATCTATTTTCGTAAAGACGTCGAATTAAACGTAAGTCACCGGATCGGATTGAAAGGCGTTTTCGGATCGGATTATCATTACCAAATTACAAATTTCGACATTTATCGTAAATTCCATCTTCCTCAAAATACAGGAACGGTGGATGCGCGTCTTTCGGCAGGAAAAGTTTGGAATCGCGTACCTTTCCCGCTCCTGTTTATCTCAAGAGGAAATCAAAGTTACATCTTCAAAGAAAATGATTATAACTTGATGGATTATTATGAGTTTATTACCGACAATTTTATAGCCGGAAACGTAAATTTTCAATTTAATTGGTCGCCCTTCCATTTATTTTATAAAAGTAAGATTAAAACAAATTTCGGGTCTCGAATCATTTACGGCCCTTTATCGGACAACAATAATCCGATTTATCATTTCCATTTATTTCCATCCATTCCGGATATACAAATGCTGGGAAATGATCCGTACATGGAAATGAATGTCGGTTTTTCCAATATTCTCAAAATTTTACGTGTGGAATGGGTTCACCGGTTGACTTACAGGAAAACGGATGCCTGCGGAAAGAAAAAAAGAGTTGGTTCGCTTTTTGTAACCACGAGTTTTACATTTTGAAGTCTACCCCTTTGCTGTCTTTCTTTTTTTGTCTTATTTTCTTCAGTCTATGAAATGGTACGGACTAATGTGTTCTTCCGGACACGACCGGAGCTTTCGCCGGACAAAAGAAAGCCTTCGGCCTTCCTTTTCTCCATTCTCTATTTTTCATTCTTAACTCTTAGTTCTTAACTCTTAGTTTTTAGTTCTTAGTTTTCTTTCCTTTATTCCGAACTTTTCTTCTGTTTTTTTGTTTTTACATAAAAAGAAATTTATAAATCATTTCGATTATGAAAGAAAATGCAAGAAAAAAAGGCGTTGCCATCCTAACATTGGATGTGCAAAAATTGATAGATATGCTAAATGCCGCATTGTCGGAAGAATGGTTGGCTTATTATCAATATTGGATTGGCGCTCAATTAGTTGAAGGTCCGATGAGAACCGAAATAGAAACCGAATTATTGAAACATGCAGGGGAAGAACTGGCACATGCCGATCGAATAGTGAAGCGGATTATTGAACTGAACGGGACGCCTGTCCTCAATCCGGATAAATGGTCCAAATTAGCTCGTTGCAAATACGAAGCTCCGAAAGACCCGCATGTGGAAAGCATCTTAGCGCAAAACATTTGCGGCGAACGGTGCGCGATCCAGCGCTATCAGGAAATTGCCGATTATACGAATACGACGGATTATGTTACACACGCTATAGCCGTTGCGATTTTGGCTGAAGAAGTGGAACATGAAAAAGATCTGGAGGATTTTGTTGTGGATATTAATTTGCTTAAGAAAGCATCGAAATAGTCATCCGTTCGCTTGCTAATACGGTATTGGGAAATATTTCTTTCGCTTCATTCAACAGCACCGTTTCATCCGGATATCGGGCCGAAAAATGTCCTAAGATTAATTTTCCTGCATGAGCGGACTGCGCAATCAATGCTGCTTGCCGAGCTGAAGAATGATATGTTTCTTTCGCTCTCGCTAAATCTTCATTGCTGAATGTCGCTTCGTGATAAAGCAAATCGACGCCTTCGATAATCGGCGTTATTTTCTCGTAATAAGCTGTATCCGAGCAATAAGCATATTTTTTTGGCGGGCGTGGAGGTTTAGTCAGACGTACATTCGGTATGGTTTCTCCTTCGGGAGTAACAAAATCCGCGCCGCTCTTAATCGCAAGAATCCGGCTTACCGGTATCCGATAAAAATCAATCATTTCTCGGATAATATGAGCGCTTTTAGCTTTTTCTTCAAATAAGAATCCGGCGCTGGGCGTCCGGTGTTTCAACGGAATGGTAAAAACTTTCAAACAATGATCTTCAAATATCAATTCGCTTCGGGTGGAACAAAAAGAATGGAAAAACACCTTGAAAGGGAGTTCTTTACAAAAATAATCCAATAAAAAAGGAAATATTTTTGCGGCATCCGGCTGAGCATAGACATGTAAGTCGGACGTTCTTCCTAATAATCCTAAAGTAGAGATTAATCCGGGCAAACCGAAACAATGGTCGCCATGCAGATGGGAAATAAAAATGTGATTGAGACGATTGAAATTGAGCTTCATGGCTCTGAATTGAAGTTGTGTTCCTTCTCCGCAGTCAATCATATACAGCTTATCCTTCAGATTAACTACCTGCGAACTTAGAAAATGCCGGGTAGTAGGAAGGGCCGAACCGCAACCCAATATATGTACTTGAAATTGTTCCATTCTATTTAATTCCTGTTAATTTGTGGATTTGCAAACTCAAACGCCATTCCGGACGGCGTTTGATTTGCTCTACGCAATAATCAATATTTTCTTTCGTGGCGATTTTGTTTTCCGTAAAAATAGGGCTTAAAAAATAAGATTTTGCTTCCGGTAGCGTTTGTACGGCGGGGATTGAATCTCCTTTCCGAATTGCCAGCCTTATTTCGCTCACTTGCGGATTTATTTTTCTTGCATATCCGAGATTTCCTTTCGGACTTACTACGGTATAATCCAAGCAAGTAGATAATTTTTTATGCCCGTTGCTCTCTATTGCTTGTAAAAAACCTCTTTTCTTGAAAAACAACAAGATGTTGTCTGTCAATTGCAAAGTAGGTTCTCCGCCTGTCCAGAGGATCCATCGACAAGGAAATTGTTGAATAACCGAAAGAATTTGTTCCGGACTCATATCTGTTCCTTCCGCAAAATCGGTATCGCAAAAGTTGCATTTCAAGTTACATTTTGTAAGACGGATAAAAATGGAAGCCTCGCCCTGTCGTCCTCCTTCTCCTTGTAAGGAATAGAATATTTCGTTTACATTAAGGTTCATAGATACAAGAAGTTTGAGGTGTTTCGCTCACTTCTACAGCGTATAATTCGGGGATTTCCGGTTTGAATCGATCGTAAATAAATTTAGCAATATTCTCTGATGTAGGATGTCCGGGAATTAAATCATTCAGGTGGCGATGATCCAGCGTTTCATCTATATATTGTTTCACGATTTTCAACTCTTTATAATCCTTTATAAAACCGTATTCATTCAGTGTTTTTGATTTTAAGTGAACGGTAATTACATAATTGTGCCCATGCAGGCGCGCACATGGATGATCCTCTCTCAAAAGATTCAATATATGGGAAGCTGAAAATGAAAATTGTTTGCTGATTTTATACATTCGATTACCCGTTTGATATGATCGCCTGCAAATGTACATGAAATTTTTTAATTTACACACAGAATCACAGAGAAGACACAGAGTTATAATAGACAGAAGAAGAAAGACAAGATTGAAAAGACCATAGGACTGTCTCCTAAGTCTCTGTCTTTCTTCTTTTGTCTGTAAATTTTTTTTCCCGTCCCTGAATGTCATTCTTTTTTGCACCTGACGCTAAACGAGTAGTATTTATTGTAAGCAGTGCGAACTGCACCGGAGCAGCTATAGTTCAGATACCGACGCCATGCGGTAGTGGCGCTACTGGCGCTACCGGACCAAAAGGCCGTGTACGTGCCGTAATTGGTAGCGTTACCACTGTCAAGGAGGCCGACTAACAGCATGTTGAAGCCTGTGCCATTCTCTTTGCTGACGCCATTAGTAGCAGTTGTAGTAACCTGTGTAGGACTTTTCATTGTTCGTCCCCACCAAGGTTGGGCAGGATTTCCTTCGCCCGGACGCCAGCCGGTTATACCTTCATACATTACATCCCATGCGAATGGTGTTGTTTGTGAAGAATAAAGCTCCGGATGAGTCGCAATCTCTTTTTCCAATTGATTGA
>JAIRLY010000409.1 GCA_031259075.1 Dysgonamonadaceae bacterium
TCTGACGCATACACCTCAGTGCATTGCATCCTGTATGTTTGACCGTCCCGTTGCGCCTCATAATCGTATGCTAAAACTGCGCTGTCGGACATTACCTGCACGACAGGCTTTATCATTTCAAACGAATCAATCTTATTCTTTCCCCGGAAGCCTTCATAGTAATTTGCCAGCGCTTTTTTGCCTGTGAATTTTTCCTCGAAAGTCGGATCGAAATAAATCACATCGTCAGACGATAATTCCAGGAATCCATCGGGATTTCCATTGTTCCACAGCTCTAACGCCTGTTTTTCCAAGGCTATGATCGTAGTCTTAATTTCTTCTATTATTTTCATTTTTTGAGTTTGCAAAATTTGTATCCGAGCTTTCTGTATGTACTATATTTTTCATAATTTAATCGAATGTTTTTTCATGCGATTTGTCAAGGAAGAATGTTTTTTCCTTCCACACAAGGAATGTTGAAAATATCAACCGGCACAGCCACGGAACCAAAACGGCTGTGCCGTAAAACAGTAGCGGACGATTGTATTTTTGTAATTGCACATCAGATGTCATTTTTTTCATATTTTCCGTCCGATATAAAACACATAACCGTAATACGCTTTGTATTTGGAATATAATTCTGCCTCTTGCCTCATAAATCCAATAAAATCCTCAACGGTTTTATTACCGGCATGTTCTTTCAAAAATTCCTCCTGCCGTGGTTTTTGCGGGATAAAATAATTGTCTGTCCAGCAATTTTCAGACAGTGTAAAGGCGGTAACAGGAACATAACCTGCCTTTTGCATGATTGAAATATTATGCCCAATTGTATCAATTTCCGGGACTGCATCAAGCCACCATTTTCCAATTTCAGCAGGGCGTTCATCGGTAAACCATGACTCATAAGTTACGGCAATATAACCGCCTTTTTTGAGAAAGCCTTTCCAATAATTCAAACTTTTTTCAAAACCTGTATTGGCAATAGCGCCTTCAGACCATATCAGGTCAAATTCTTCATTGCCCAAAGGCAGGCTGTCCATCGAACCGACCATGCCTTTCACCCTGTCTTGCAGATTCAGTTTGGCGGCATTGGCATTGAACAGGTCGATAAATTTGGGGAACAGGTCGATTCCCGTAATCTTTCCCGGCGCGTGCTGCGCTAAAACCATCGTCTGACCGCCGGTTCCGCAACCAAGGTCAAGAATTTGCGATTCGGCAGTAAGGTTGTCAATAAAATTCAATGCTTTGACCGTCATTTCGGGACTTCCGGGTCCCTGTCGTTCCAACTGTGAGAAGTATTCGCAGATTAAATTCATGTCAAATTCGTGAATGGATTTGTTTTCGTCGTTCATATTGATTTAATTTATTGAATGTTATATGCTTTTCTTTTAGGGAAATTTTGCCGGCTTCATATCCGTAATTCTTTTGCTTCTTTCTTGTAAGTCAAAAAAGAATGGTCGAAGTCAAACCCGATAATGGATTTGATTTCTTCAAACGTGAGTTGAAACGTATCGCGCCCGTCGTTTTGAAGATGTTGCCATAATGATTCGTATTTACTCATATTCCTGTGATTTTCTTTTGATTAATAGTATTTTTCAATTCCGCCAAATCCAGCTATCGTTTTATTTTCTTTTGTTTTGCTAATGAAGTGGTTTAACCGCTTCTCAAATTCTTCAGGACGTATCCTCGCCGCATCAATGTACGCAATGCGAATTCGCTTATATGTATCGGAAAATTGTTGGTAGTTTTTCCATACTGTTTTCGGCAATCATTTGGGCGACTTTGGCGGTCGTTCCGTATTTGGATGTGTAGATAATTGCTGTCTTCATTTTCAATATTTATTCCACCGTACTATTTCGTCAAACTTTTTCCGTTTCTTTTCACGTTGAGTATCCGAGGGGTATCCGAGAGTAATCAGCAGAGCAATACGGCGGTTGTCCGGAATGTTGAGTAAGGTTTTTATTGACTTCTCATCGAAACTTTCGAGCATACATGTTCCCAGACCGAGATCGGCGGCTTGCAGGCAAATATGTGCGGCGACAATACCCATATCCAGCGACGAAAAATCAATTTTTCGCAACGCCGAACCGAATTTAGACATAAACAAAGGTTTTTCCGCCACCAGCACAATGATTACCGGCGTCTGTTTTACAAAAGCTCCGCCCATCCGGTAAGCGCTTTCAGCAACGCGATTTTTCAGTTCTACATTGTCCACTGTTACGAAAGTCCAGCCTTGTGCATTGTTTGCCGACGGCGACAATCTGCCCGCCTCAAGGCACTGTTCGATTTTCTCTTTCTCAACCGCCCTGTCCTGATAGGCGCGGTTACTTTGACGTATTTTTATCAATTCTTTAAAGTCCATATTTTTACGTTTTATGGTTTTGCCTTATGATTGTTTATCAACATATTATCGGCGCAAAGATGCAACCGGAATCCAAATTTCGCTTTTATAATCTGAAGAACCCATATCTCCGTCGGAATACCACTCAATTTCAGGGGCATTTGCATGTTGATGTTGATGTTAATAGCCCGAAGCAGGCAAGCATTCGTCGAATACTATTCTATACTCCTGAATAAAATCGTATTTCATTATCTTATTGATTTGCTGTTTATATTCTTACATCTGCATAAATCCATTAAATCTGTGTCATCCGCGTGCTATTCGGACGGTTGCCATTCGCGCAAAGTAAAAGAAAAAAATCGACAGCCATATACCCGTGGTTAATCACCTGGTCAAAGCGGCTGGTGAAGTTCACCTCAAAAACATGAAAGGCGACAACCACAATGGCGGCAACACCGCGCAATCCGTCGAGTATCTCATAATGGGGCTTTGTGTCTGATATTCCAATTTCTTTCATATACTTATCTTCTATCGTCTTCATCCATTTTATGATTCAAAGCGTCTGTCATCGAATCAAGGAACAAAGTCCTGCTATCTTTACGGCTTCTGATATTCAGATAAATGCGATAAATATCCTTCAAA
>JAIRLY010000019.1 GCA_031259075.1 Dysgonamonadaceae bacterium
ATGCAAAATGCAAAATTAGAGAGGTAAAAGGTCTTGTAATTTCCTCTGCACCGGAATATACCGCAAAATTTGAATGTGATAACGATTTGTACAACCGGATTTTTGATATGGATAAATACACCTTTCAAATGAATCATACGGAGGGTGTTGTGACTGATTGTCCCAATCGCGAGCGGCTGGGCTATGGTCCCGAAGGCGCCTATCAAACGGCTTGGGGTCTGGGTCTGCCTTGCTTCAATTCGGCTGCATATTATGTGAAGAATGTGCGCGACTGGGCAGATGTACAGCGCGAAGACGGCTTTATCAATAACGTTGCGCCGCAGGTGAGCGATATGTACGGCTGCGTGCTGAACGGGACGGCAATGCTCAATCTGGCGTGGGAACATTACCGCATGTACGGCGACTGCCGGATTTTGGAAATGGCGTTGCCTGTCGGAATCAAATGGCTTGCTTTTTTGCAAAAACACGTCGAAAACGATATGCTGACCCGTTATGATACACACGGTTATTTTCTTGGCGAATGGGTCAGTCCGGGTCCGGTTTTCGAATATGCCGAAACCGAAGAAGCCTTGTTCAACAATAATTGCGCTTATGCAATGACGCTGGATTACCTTGTAAAAATGCAAAATGCAAAATGCAAAATGCAGAATGGGAAATGGGGGATGCAAAATGCAAAATGCAGAATGGGAAATGGGGGATGCAAAATGCAGAATGGAAAATGGGTTGTTGATTTACAAAAGACAAGGGCGGCTTTGCATAAGAAATATTATGATCCTGAAAAGCAAATTTATCTCAACGGCGATCAGGTGCGCACGGCTTGGGCGTTGTATGCGGGCATTGTGCCTGACAGTTTGTGCGAACGGCAGGAAAATCATTTGCTTGAATTGCTGGAAACGCAAGGGTATTTGAATATCGGCAGTTTCGGGCGCTTTCCGTTTTATAAAACCGTTTTAAATGCAAATAAATATGCCGAAATTTTGGGCGAAATTTTATCCCGAAAAGACTATCCTTCTTATGGTTATTTTTTGGAAAAGAATTGTACTGCTTTTCCTGAAATGTGGGAAATCGACCAGCCCAATTCCACCGTTATCCACACTTCATACACCGGTATTTCGGCGTTTTTCGTCAAATACTTGGCAGGAATACAGGAGGCAAGTTGCGGTTACGATACGGTTTTGATATGTCCGCATCCGATTTTGCAATTAAATAGGTGCAGCGCAGAGGTTGAAACGCCTTACGGCAAAGTGAAAAGCAGTTGGAAACGCGAAAATGCGAAAATAAAATACTGTTTTGAAATTCCTTTTGGTATGGTAGCCCGCATACAAACAGAAGGAGAGGAGAAAATCGTTTCGGCGGGAAAACATGCGCTCCAATAATTGCCCAAACAGGTACTTTTTCAAAACCGGGAAAAATCTAAAATACGATTTCTTCAACTACTATTGTCATTTACAAGCGTAGTCGTTATCTTTGTAGTTTATTTCATACATAATTAAAAAATCGATGGACACTACAGTACTCAATCGCGCAGCAGATAATATTCGCATCTTAGCTGCTTCTATGGTCGAAAAGGCCAAATCGGGACATCCGGGCGGCGCTATGGGCGGCGCTGATTTCATCAATGTATTATATAGTGAATTTTTAGTATATGATCCTGCCGACTTAACTTGGCCGGGTAGAGATCGTTTCTTTTTAGATCCGGGACACATGTCTCCTATGTTGTATTCCGTTCTGGCTCTGGTCGGCAAATTTACGATGGACGATCTGAAACAATTCCGCCAATGGGGAAGCATCACTCCGGGACATCCGGAAGTAGATGTTTTACGTGGTGTTGAAAATACTTCCGGCCCATTGGGACAAGGACATACGTATGCTGTAGGAGCTGCCGTTGCCGCTAAATTTCTTCAAGCGAAAACAGGGCGAACCTCCAACCAAAAGATTTACGCCTATATTTCCGACGGAGGCGTTCAAGAAGAAATTTCGCAAGGTGCAGGACGCTTGGCGGGTCATCTGGGATTGAACAATCTGATTATGTTTTACGATTCCAATGACATTCAACTTTCTACTACAGTAAATGCCGTGACAAGCGAAAATACAAAAATGAAATACGAAGCTTGGGGTTGGAACGTTGTTGAAATCAATGGTAATGATGCGATTGCCATTCGTAAAGCGTTGAAAGACGCTCGGAATGAAAAAGAACGTCCCACGTTGATTATCGGCAAAACCATTATGGGAAAGGGAGCTGTGAAAGTTGACGGAAGTTCTTACGAACGAAATTGTGCTACACATGGAATGCCGTTAGGCGAAGCCGGAGCAAGTTTTGAAGAAAGTATTAAACATTTAGGCGGAAATCCGGAGGATCCTTTTCGGATTTTTCCCGAAGTGGCGGAATTGTACGCAAAAAGACAGACGGAACTACGAAAAATAGTAGATCGAGAACGAGCCGAAGACGAAATGTGGGGAAAAGCAAATCCCGAAAAAGCCGCCCAATTACATTCTTGGTTATATGAAAAATCTCCGAAACTGGATTGGACAACTGTTCAGCAAAAACCGAATCAAGCGACTCGTGCAGCCTCTGCGACTGTCTTAGGATTTTTAGCTCAACATGTTGAAAATATGATTGTTGCGTCAGCCGATCTATCTAATTCCGACAAGACAGACGGGTTTTTAAAGCAAACCAAAGCCATCACTAAAGATGATTTTTCCGGAGCATTCTTACAAGCGGGTGTTTCCGAGTTGACGATGGCTTGCGTGTGTATCGGCATGGCTTTGTATGGCGGTGTAATTCCGGCTTGCGCTACGTTCTTCGTTTTTTCCGATTATATGAAACCGGCTGTGCGTATGGCTGCACTTATGGAACTGCCGGTTAAATTCATCTGGACGCACGACGCATTTCGCGTAGGCGAAGATGGGCCTACACATGAACCGGTTGAACAAGAAGTCCAAATCCGTTTAATGGAAAAATTGAAAAACCACAAAGGACGTAATTCAATGCTGGTATTTCGCCCGGCTGACGTTCAGGAAACAACAGTGGCATGGAAAATAGCGATGGAAAATATTCATACTCCAACCGCATTGATTCTTTCCCGTCAAAATATTACCGATCTTCCGGCGAAAGAAAATCGTTACGAAGAAGCGTTACAAGTGGAAAAAGGAGGATATGTGGTTGAATGTGACGGTGAAGCCGACGTTATTTTATTAGCTTCCGGATCGGAAGTTTCAACATTAGTAGAAGGTGCAGCGTTACTAAGAAAAGAGGGTATCAAAGTAAGAATTGTATCAATTCCTTCAGAAGGATTATTCAGAAATCAAACGAAAGAATATCAGGATTCCGTCATCTTACCCGGAAAAAAAATCTTCGGATTAACAGCAGGGTTACCTGTTAACTTGCTGGGATTAGTTGGATGTAACGGGAAAATATGGGGATTGGAAACGTTCGGATTTTCAGCTCCTTATAAAATATTGGATGAAAAATTGGGCTTTACGGGAGAAAATGTTTACAAGCAAGTTAAGTTGATGCTGTAAACAAAAATAACGAATGAAGAACAAAAAACAAAATGGAAAATATAAATTACGAAAGAATTGGTCTTGCTTCCGATCATGCAGGTTACGAATTGAAAGAATTTATCCGGATATTTCTTGATAAAAAGGGAGTTCCTTACATCGACTATGGAACATATACTACCGAAAGCACCAATTATGCCGTTTTCGGGCACAAATTGGCGGAAGCAATCGAAAAAGGAGAAGTATCGCGGGGAATAGCCGTCTGCGGTTCCGGTAATGGTATTAATATGACGATGAATCGCTATAAGGATATTCGGTCGGCCTTGTGTTGGAACGAAGAAATCACATGGTTGGCGCGTGCTCACAACGACGCGAATGTGTTAGCCTTACCCGGTCGATTTTTATCTTTAGACTTAGTGGAAAAAATAGTAGAGCTTTTTTTTAATACTCCGTTTGAAGGTGGAAGACATAAGGAACGAATCGATGCAATATAAAATCAATAATAGACCCGTAGAAAAATTTATAACTTATAAGATATTAGATTAAAGCGCGAAGGCACGAAGGCGCGAAGGCGCGAAAGCACGAAGGCGCGAAAGCACGAAGGCACGAAAGCACGAAGGCACGAAAGCACGAAAGCACGAAAGCGCGAAGGCGCGAAGGCACGAAGGCACGAAGCACGGCTCATTAGAACGCAGATAACACGGATTTTTAAATAATTACTTCCGTGTTTATTTGTATTATCTGTGTTCTAAGAGGCAGTCAAGTCCTGAAA
>JAIRLY010000024.1 GCA_031259075.1 Dysgonamonadaceae bacterium
TGGTAGTGATGGAGGCGGTGAAACCGGAGGTGATTGTCGTGCTGAAAAACCTGTTTTTCAAGTGGAATTCCGCCGTTATCGAGCCGGAATCCGAGCCAGCGCTTAACGAACTGCATCAATTCCTGAGCGAAAATCCGGAAATACGCATAAATATTATCGGACACACCGACAACACAGGAACGGATGCCTACAACCTGACATTGTCGGTTGAGCGCGCCCAATCGGTGGTTGATTGGTTGGTAGAAAAAGGCATTTCCACCGACCGTTTGGATTCCGAAGGAAGAGGCGAAGCCGAGCCGGTGGACAGCAATGACACCGAAGAAGGCAGAGCCAATAATCGAAGAGTGGAATTTGTCATTCTATAAGTAGGGCTTATAATTCACAATTTATAATAATTTATCGCAATGAAAAAGTTTTTTTTATTTTTAGTCCCATTCATAATGGGCGTATTGGTCGCTTCGTGCGACGAAAATAGTAATGACCCTGAAGAAGGCGATGGCACAGGCACCGGTCAGGAAGGTAAAAATTTAGTAGCCGCTTGGAGCGGCGCCGGTACTCCGCAAGCAGCGGGTTGGGTAGAAACCGGTGGTGCAGTTACATGGGACGTTGCCGATGGCACAACCTTAGGCGCATGTCGCTATCGCAACACCACTTTGGAGACCAATATAGTTTATGAAGATGGCAGTGCACGTTACAGTGCGCCCGAACTAATGCTCCGTTTCGACAACAACAAGTATGAAGGCACGGTGTATTATTTCCCTACCTCAGAGGAATTAATCAAAGGAAAAAAATATAAACTTTCCTTTGGCTACCACGTTGGCAACAGCGGTGCAAAAATTCTTATCGCAGGCGTTGCAAGTTCCACTGAATCTACCCGTGAAACGGTTAAGGGCGACGACGGCAGTGATATTCTCAGCGACACAATGAACGACATTGTTGGCTCAGCAGAATTTACCACCAACGAAACCCCTACGAGTGCCCGCAAAGCGGAAGTTGAAATTACCGCTGCAAGCGATGCTATTCATTACATTTTCTTCAAGTACAAAGCCGGCAGCAGCAACAGCCATCCATGGTTTGGCGTTGGTGCACTTGATTTTCAAATTGTTGTAGAATAGTATCACAAGTTGTTAGACACACGATGTTAGATTTTTGAAGATAGACAAAGAGTGTATATTATGTATTATCAATGTCTATTTTCTAACTAATGTGAAATAAATAATTATTATGATTAGGTTAAGAGAATTATTGTTGTTTAGTTGGTGTTTTGTTTCTTTTTCTGCATTTCCGCAAAACGCTTTCAATCCGGGCAAGCTATGGTTGGACGACACAGGAAAACATATCAACGCCCACGGCGGCGGAGTTCTTTTTTTTGAAGGAAAATATTATTGGTTTGGCGAGCATAAGGGCGAAAATTCAAACAATGCGCTCGTCGGTGTAACCTGCTATTCGTCTGGAAATCTGTACGATTGGAAAAACGAAGGCGTGGCGTTGCCTGTTTCCGAAGATAAACACAGCGACATTGCGAAGGGTTGCATTATCGAACGCCCCAAAGTGATTTACAATCCCAAAACCAAGAAATTTGTAATGTATTTCCATCTCGAACTCAAAGGAAAAGGTTACGAAGCGGCGCGTGTTGGTATTGCCGTGAGCGACAATATTACAGGCAAATACAAGTTTGTAAAATCGCTACGTCCCAACGCCGGAATTTTTCCGATAAATATGACCGAAGAGCAAAAATCCAAAAAACTCAAAATGGCCGATTTTCCGGAATGGTGGACTCCCGAATGGTACTCTGCTGTAAATGACGGACTTTTTGTTCAGCGCGATTTTGAAACAGGGCAGATGTCGCGCGATATGACGCTCTACGTTGATGACGATGGAAAAGCATATCATATCTACTCTTCCGAAGATAATCTCACTTTGCAAATTGCCGAACTTTCGGACGATTTTCTCTATTATACAGGAAAATACATTCGCATTGCGTCTGGAGGGCACAATGAAGCGCCAGCTATCTTTAAAAAAGACGGCAAATACTTTATGATTACTTCCGGCTGTACGGGTTGGAATCCCAATGCGGCACGTCTTTTTACCGCGGATAATATTCTTGGAGAATGGACACAGCACCCAAATCCCTGCGTTGGAAAAGGCGCTGATCTTACTTTCCATTCGCAAAGCACGTTTATTTTGCCCGTTCAAGGTAAAAAAGATGCCTTCATTTTTATGGCTGACCGTTGGAAACCCGAAAATCCCATAGACGGACGTTATATTTGGTTACCGATAGAATTTGAAAACGGCTTGCCAACACTTAAATGGCGCGACCAATGGGATTTGAGCGTGTTTCCTCCTACCGATTTATGGGAAAACAACCGGACTACCACATTGGAAGTCCACAGCAAGCAAAAGTCTGTTACAAAGGCCGAAGCGATCGCCTTAGTCAAAAAAGTGAATGATTTTTGGCAGGTAAGCCACATCGCAGAGGCAACGCCTTTTTGGCACATTGCAGCTTACCACACCGGAAATATGGCGGCTTACAAACTCACAGGCGACAAAAAATATCTTGAATATTCCGAAAAATGGGCGGAACACAACAAATGGAGAGGCGCAACTTCCGACGATAAATCGAAATGGAAATACAATTATGGAGAAACGCCCGAACACGTCCTTTTCGGCGATTGGCAAATTTGTTTTCAAACCTATGTCGATTTGTACGAACTTGATAATAAAAAAGATACGTATAAAATCGCCCGTGCCTGCGAAGTAATGGAATACGAAATGAGTACACCCGCCAACGACTATTGGTGGTGGGCAGACGGACTTTATATGGTAATGCCTGTAATGACAAAACTTTACAAGGCAACCGAAAATCCGTTGTATTTGGAAAAATTGCATGAATATTTTTCTTTTGCAAAAAACCGGATGTACGATAAAGAAGAAGGGCTTTTTTTCCGCGATGCCCAATATGTTTATCCCGAACATAAAACGCCAAACGGCAAAAAGGATTTTTGGGCGCGTGGCAATGGTTGGGTATTTGCCGGATTGGCAAAAATTTTGCAGGATTTACCTGAAAATAATGTCCATCGTAGCGAATATATCAAGGTTTTTACTAATTTTGCGAAAGCATTGAAAGCGGCGCAGTTGCCCGAAGGTTATTGGACACGCAGTTTACTTGATGCCGATTTCGTACAGGGTTACGAAACCAGCGGAACAGCGTTTTTTACTTACGCTTATCTTTGGGGAGTAAATAACGGACTGTTGGAACGTTCCGAATATCAGCAAACGATTGATAAAGCATGGCATTATTTAACTGGGATCGCATTACAGGCCGATGGTACTGTTGGTTATGTTCAGCCAATAGGTGAACGTGCCGATCAGCATGTTGTCAATGAGCGCACAACATCCGATTTCGGCGTAGGTGCATTTCTTTTGGCAGCCACTGAAATGGCGCGTTTCGCAGAAAATAACGACTCTGATTACCAATTGGTCTGGAGCGAAGAATTTAATGCGGAAGACAAAGTGGATACTGCGGTTTGGAACTTTGAACACGGTTTTGTGCGTAATAACGAAGACCAATGGTATCAAGAAGATAACACTTTTTGCAAAAACGGCGTTCTCGTTATTGAAGCCCGGAAAGAAAAAGTTACGAATCCATATTACGAAGCAAGCCATAGCGATTGGCGGCGAAACCGCCCGTTTGCCGAATACACTTCCGCTTCAATTAATACGCGGGGAAAGAAAGGATTTCAGTACGGACGCTTTGAAATCCGTGCGAAGATTCCAACTGCCTCCGGTGCGTGGCCAGCCATTTGGACTTTAGGGAAAAATATGCCGTGGCCCTCCAACGGAGAAATCGACATGATGGAGTATTATCCGATAAAAGGCATTCCGCATATCTTAGCAAATGTGGCTTGGGGAACAGAGCAACCCAATAAAGCTAAATGGGACAGCCAGACCGTACCATTCTCGAAATTTACGGACAAGGACCCCAATTGGGCAAATAAATTCCACGTATGGCGTATGGATTGGGACGAAAATGCCATTCGCCTCTATTTAGATGATGAATTTTTGAACGAAACGTTATTGAGTGAAACGAAAAACGGTTCTATCGGCAATTATACCAATCCTTTCCGTCAGTCGCATTATATTCTGTTGAATCTGGCAATCGGCGGCGACAACGGCGGAACGCCGGACGATGCGGCGTTTCCATTGCAATATGAGGTTGATTATGTAAGAGTGTTTCAAAAAAAGTAAAAAATAAAAAGTATATGAAAAATAAAATTGGCATAACTGTTCTGTTTATTTGTATATCAGTAATGGTAAAGGGACAAAACGACAGTGATAGAAAATATTGGGCAGATTTGGCGTATAAAATTTCTGCGCCGGTACTCGAAAATATGAGCAAAGGCGAACTGTCGAAAAATATGCAGTTGGAATTAAGTCCAACGTGGGACGGGCGCGATAAACGAGTGTCTTATATGGAGGCTTTCGGTCGGTTGATTGACGGAATTGCACCTTGGCTCGCTTTACCGGACGACAACACTACCGAAGGACGACAGCGTAAACAGCTCCGCGAATGGGCGTTGGCAAGTTATGTCCATGCCGTCAATCCCGACAGTCCCGATTACTTGCTTTGGCGCAACGAAGGTCAGCCCCTTGTCGATGCTGCATATATCGCAAGCAGTTTCCTTCGCGCCCCACAGCAACTTTGGGAGCCGCTCGACAGTTTAACAAAACAACGTTATATAGCAGAATTTCAGCAACTTCGCCGTATCGATCCGCCATACACAAATTGGTTTTTGTTTTCGGCAACAATAGAATCGTTTTTGCTTTCGATTGATGCAAATCCCGATATTTTCCGTATTCACACTGCAATCCGCAAAGTTGATGAATGGTATGTAGGCGACGGATGGTATTCCGACGGCGAGAGTTTTGCTTTTGATTATTACAACAGTTATGTTATCCAACCGATGTATGTTTTAGTACTTAAAACGTTAGCAAATAAGAAATTACGCATGAGAGACCGTGCTGCCGATTTCCCGCAAAAACAATACGAAATAGCATTGAAACGTATGCAACGCTTCGGGATGATTTTGGAACGATTTATCTCTCCCGAAGGCAGTTTCCCTGTGTTTGGACGTTCTTCGACTTACCGTCTGGCTGTTTTTCAACCGATTTCGCTGTTGGTTTGGAAAGAAAATCTCCCGGAAGAATTATCCGAAGGTCAGGTACGCGCCGCATTGACCGCAGTAATGAAACGTATGTTTGCTCAACAAGGTAATTTTAACGAAAAAGGCTTTTTACAATTGGGCTTTGCAGGACACCAAACCGGTCTCGCTGATTGGTATTCAAACAACGGCAGTATGTACATTACTTCCGAAGTGTTTTTACCGCTCGGCTTGCCTGCCAACCATAGTTTCTGGACTTCGCCCGCTCAAAACTGGACACAGAAAAAAGCGTGGAGCGGTGAAGAATTTCCGAAAGACCACGCAGTGAAATATTAAAATCCAGATATGAAGAAAGCATAAACATTGATTTTTCTTCGGAAAAGTTGGTTCAAATTGAAAATATAATTAATAAAATAAATCTAATTTTTTCAAAAATGAAAGGAGCAAATTTAATATTTAGTGTGATTTTTAGTATCGGCACAATCCTGAACGCCCAAACTCCCGAATGGGAAAACCCCGAAATTTTCGGAATCAATAAACTGCCTGCACGGGCAAGTTTTTTGCCTTATAGCAATGAACAACAGGCAGTTGATGATATTTATTCCGCTTCTCCGTATTTTCTTTCGCTTGATGGAATTTGGAAATTTAATTGGTACAAGCGTCCTGCCGACAAATCCGAAGGATTTTACAAAGTGGGTTATGATGTAAGCAACTGGAACAATATTCAAGTTCCCGGAAATTGGGAATTGCAGGGTTTCGGCACGCCGATTTACACCAATACTACTTATCCGCACCCCCAAAATCCGCCCTTTATCGACCACAATGACAATCCGGTCGGCTGTTACGTGCGCGATTTTTCTATCCCTGAAAATTGGGACGGACGGCGCGTGTATCTGCATTTCGAGAGCGGACTGGCGGCGATGTATGTTTGGATCAACGGACAATATACCGGATACAGCGAAGTAACAAAAAGTCCTGCTGAATTTGATATTACGCCATACATCCAAACCGGAAAAAATACCATTGCTATTGAAGCTTATCGCTGGAGCGACGGCTCTTACCTCGAAGACCAGGATTTCTGGCGGTTGTCGGGTTTTGACCGTAGTGTTTACCTGTACAGTTCCGACCAGATCCGTATTCGCGATTTCTTTGTCAAAGGAGATTTGGATAATTCTTACAAAAATGGGCTTTTTTCGCTTGATTTGACTTTAAGAAATGAGTTGAAAGAAAAAAAGAATGTTCAGACGGAAATAAAATTGTTGGATAATGTCGGAAAAACTGTTTTTTCACAAAATAAAAAAATGGTTGCCGAACCTGGTAGAGATGTACTGCTTCACGTTTCTACGACAAAAATTGCAGGCATAAAATTATGGAGCAACGAGACCCCCAATCTTTACACTTTACTTATATCATTGAAAGACAATGAAGGTAAAATTATAGAAACGGCTTCGACTAAAACAGGTTTCCGCAAGGTGGAAATCAAAAACGCTCAATTGCTCGTGAACGGCAAACCGGTCTTAGTGCGGGGTGTCAATCTGCACGAACACAATCCTTATACAGGACATATCCAGGACAGGGAAACAATGCTTAAAGACATTGCCCTGATGAAGCAACACAACATCAATGCCGTACGTATGAGCCATTATCCGCACAATACGTTGTGGTATAAACTGTGTGATGAATATGGACTTTTTGTTTGCGACGAGGCCAATATCGAAACACACGGAATGGGCGCGGAATGGCAGGGCTGGTTCGACAAAAGCAAGCATCCGGCCTTTCGTCCCGAATGGGTGGAGGCACACAAAGACCGCATTATCCGCATGATGGAACGCGACAAGAACCACCCTTCTATTATTATTTGGAGCATGGGAAATGAATGTGGCAACGGCCCTGTTTTTCATGAAATGTATAAATGGTTGAAAAATAGAGACAATACCAGATTAGTACAATTCGAACAAGCAGGGGAAAATGAAAATACCGACATTGTCTGCCCGATGTATCCCGGAATCGAAAGCATGAAAAAATATGCTTCCCGCACGGATGTAACCCGTCCGTATATCATGTGTGAATACTCACACGCAATGGGCAACAGTTCAGGCAACTTTCAGGAATATTTCGATATCATCGCGACCGCTCCCCACATGCAGGGAGGGTTCATTTGGGACTGGGTCGATCAAGGCATTGCTGCAACTGACGACAGCGGGCGCAAATATTGGGCTTACGGCGGCGACATCGGTGGCTATCAATACACCCACGACCAAAATTTCTGCGCCAATGGTTTAATTACACCCGACCGCAAACCGCATCCCGGATTATATGAGGTGAAGAAAGTGTACCAGGATATTCTTTTTCATGCCAAAGACATTGCCAAAGGGCTCATCACGGTCGAAAACCGTTTCCTGTACAATGATTTGAAAAATTACGATTTCAAATGGGAACTATTGAAAAACGGAAAGAAATTGGCCGGCGGCGATATTACGGTTTCCCAACCGGCTTCGACAAAGAAAGATATCATAATCACTTTGCCCGCGCTCCCAAAAGAAGCCGGAACGGAATATTTTCTGAACATCTATGCTTATACAAAAGAAGCTACGGAAATGATCCCTGCTAATCATGAAATAGCGCGTGAACAGTTTGCTTTCCCCGTCAATGATTATTTCGCAACTGCTGCAACATCTTCTTCCGGAAAAATAGAAATCATCAAAGACAATAATACTATTTTGCTTTTGAAAGCCGGTGAAGTAAGTATCGCTTTTTCCAAACAAAGCGGCGCTTTGGAAAATTACACCTATAAAAATCATCGTCTGCTGTTGTCCGGCCCGCAACCCGACTTCTGGCGTGCGCCGACCGACAACGATTTCGGCAACCGAATGCCGGAAATCAGCCATATCTGGAAATTAGCCGGACAAAACAAAAAACTTCAATTGTTCGACGTCAAGAACAATGCCAATGATTTCATTGTCGTTGCCGAATATCTTTTGAACGATGTATCCAGTCCTTATACGGTTACTTACACAATTTCTTCCAACGGAACAATCCAAGTAAAAGCTGCATGGAAAGCCGGACGTGAAAACCTTCCGGAAATACCGCGTTTCGGTATGCAAATACGATTATCACCTGAATTTGAAAACTTTTCTTACTACGGCAGGGGGCCATGGGAAAATTATTCGGACAGGAATACGTCCAGTTTTATTAGCCTGTACAACAGCAGGGTTTCGGAACAACAGTTCGATTACATTCGCCCTCAGGAAAACGGCAACAAAACCGACGTCCGTTGGCTAACGCTGACAAACGATAAAGGTATCGGGATACAAATCAAAGGACTGCAACCATTAAGCGTAAAAGTGGCGCACAATCCGGCGAGCGATTTGGATTTCGGAACAATCAAAAAGAACAGTCATCCAAGCGACGTTACACCGAGAAAAGATATTTTCCTGAATGTGGACTACTTGCAACGAGGCGTGGGTGGGGACAACAGTTGGGGGCGATTACCGCATCAGCCATACCGTTTGCTGGAAGATGTATATGAATATGCGTATGAAATAAGCATCATTAGTAAATAATTGAGGAAGAAAAGATTAATAAACGTTATAGATTACTTGACAAAAGACGCCTGGAAAAACAAGGGCGTCTTTAATTTTTTTATCCAAAACTCAGGCTCTTAAAAACCGAAGCCATAGAAAAATTGAGATTGACCACCGATAAAAAGGCACATCTTTTTTTGATAATCACCGTGTGAAATATTGATATGCCGGTATGATATTTATTTGTTTGCCATTAAAAACATAAATATCTGATTGTTCGTTAGTTATGATTGTTCCATTGTCAGTATTAAAAAACTGCATGGCTTCGTGCAGGCCGCGTTGTTCGCGTTCGGTATTTTCGGCTGTGAGTTCGTAACAAACCTGAATAATTTGCTCTATCTTATTGTTTTGCATTACAACAAAATCACATTCGCGCCCTTTTTCGTTGAAATAATACAACTCTTTTCCCCTGCGGCGAAGTTCCCAATACACCAAATTTTCGAGTTTATGCCCCTCGTTTTTTGTAAAAGAAGCAGAGGCAATTTTTATAATTCCTGAATCAATCACATAAATTTTGCGAGGATTAATTAACTGTATTTTAAATGAATAACTGAATTTTGGCAGAAAATTTATTAAATAAGTGTCTTCAAAAAACGAAAAATAATCCAAAATAGTAGCCGTACTTTTAATGCTTAGCGGTTGTTTCAATTTACCTGCCGTTACAAGATTTCCGACATTGGAAATCAGGTAGATAGCAAGTCGTTTCAGTGCATTAGCATCGCGTATTCCGTGCCTTACAATAATGTCGCGGTTAAGAATATCATAAAAAAGTTCCGTCAAAACATCTGGATTGTTCGTTTTGATAAATTCGGGGAATCCACCTGTATCCATATACTTTTGCCACGATTTGGCATCAGCGGCCAGCGATTTGAACGCTAAAAACTCACGGTACGAAAACGGAAAAAGTTCTTTTGTTATGTGCCGACCTGTGAGTTTTGTGCCTAATTCGCGGCTTAATAGCGAAGCGTTTGAGCCACTGACAAACACCTTAAATCCTTCATCAAGTTTTTGACGCACATAAAGTTCCCAATGTCTAACCACCTGAATTTCGTCAAAGAACAGTAATTCACTTTTCTTATTGGTAATAATATTGTCCAACAACTGAAAGTCCGATAACTCAAAGCCAAATAGCCGTGGGTTTTCAAAATTGAGGTAGAGCGAAGGCTGTTTCCGGTTTTTGAGCAACTGCACAAGCAGTGTACTTTTTCCGCAGCGCCGAATGCCTGAAACGATTAAGGCATGCGTATCCGTATCAGGAAAGACAGGCAGAATTTCTCTTTCCGTACCGAAGGGTTGACGCTCGATTTTTCGTTCTTGAACATTTATTACTTCCTGAATTAATGATTGTTGTAACATATATTTCTTACGTTCTATTGAAAGTGCGAAGGTACGATATTTATTTATCACTGCCAAATAAAAGTATTTATTAGTAATGTACAGAAGTGTTTATTAGTAATGTACAGAAGTGTTTATTAGCAATGAATAAAAATGTTCATTAGTAATGTACAGAAGTGTTTATTAGTAATAAATAAAAGTGTTTATTAGTAATATACAGAAGTGTTTATTAGCAATGAATAAAAGTGTTCATTAGTAATATACAGAAGTGTTTATTAGTAATATACAGAAATATTGAAGATGATAATCAATCGGTAAAAAAGGTCCGCTTTTTTAGGCAAGGACAACTTTTAATATATATATCATACGAATATTCCTATCCCTATAAATTGTTATTTATTACTTTATTTTTAACCATTATTAGCGATTGTCCGGTATTTATTTCCCATTTACCTTTGCAGATATTAATAAATATATTAATAAATTTAAATATGATATCTCCTCTGTATTGTTTTTTATTTGATAACATGATTGTATTTCGATGAACATGTTAAAAGATTATTATTGTTTCGTATTATTCATTTTTTTTGTACAAATAACATTCGCCCGGGACAACAACTCTGCATCTTTATCCGAAGTTGATACGACATTTATAATCGGCTTAAGTACGGAATTAGAAGAAGTAGTCGTTATGGGAAAGAGTAAGGTAAAGGAAATCAATGAATCGGCTTATAATGTGGTTGCAATAGATGCCAAATCACTTCATAACACCACTTTAGACTTGGCCCATGCGCTGGACCGGATTTCCGGTGTGAAAATAAGAGAAACCGGAGGTGTCGGTTCTAATATGCAAATCTTCTTGAACGGCTTTAGTGGACGGCATGTGAAAGTATTTATAGACGGTATGCCGATAGAAGGATTTGGGTCTTCTTTCCGAATGGAAAATATACCGGTCACTCTTGCCGACAGAATTGAAGTGTATAAAGGAGTCGTACCGGTCGAACTTGGTTCGGACGCTTTAGGTGGCGCAATTAATATTGTCACAAAAAATATTTCCAATACTTACCTTGATGCGTCTTATTCTTACGGATCTTTTAATACGCACAAATCTAATGTAAATTTCGGATATACAACCAAAACGGGATTGGTTTTCCAAGTGAATGTCTTTCAAAATTATTCCGACAATGATTATAAAGTTAAAACGGTAATATTGGATGTAGATAGCGCTTCCGCCGGCTACAACACGAACTCTAAAGAGGAATATTGGGTTCGCCGGTTTCACGACAAATACCGCAACGAAACGCTTATCCTGAAAGCCGGATTCTTAAATAAACCGTGGGCAAGCCGTTTGATGTTCGGCGTTACTTTGAATCAGGAAAACGCCGATATTCAAAATGCAAATCTCATGAAAATTGCTTACGGCGGAAGGGAATATAAAGCGAAAGGTATAATCCCTTCGATATACTATAGCAAAAAAAATCTGTTTGTAGAGGATCTTCATTTTTCATTGACAGCCAATTACAATGCATCGCTTAATAACAATATCGATACCTTGGCTCGACAATACAACTGGCGAGGAGAATATGCCCCAAAAAGTTCAAAAGGAGAAGGGCAATATTCTTTAAGCGAATACAACAATAACAACTGTTTCGTCACGGCCAATCTCAATTATCAAATAGACCATAAACATTATTTTGCCGTCAACAATGTATATAATTATTTCACTCGTAAAGCAACCGATGCAGTTGCTAATTATGAAACAAGTACGGCGGCAAATTTTATGAGACGAGTTAATTCCAAAAATGTTTTGGGACTTTCCTATAAATTTGAACCTAACCGGAAATGGAATTTGTCGGCTTTTGTGAAATATTACGAAGTAAATGTAACCGGTCCGGTTAATATTTCTAAAACCAGTACCGAAGAATACGAAGAACAAAGCCGGTCTTTTAATGTCATAGGGTATGGAATAGCGTCTACTTATCGTTTAACTTCCGATATACAGTTGAAATCGTCTTTTGAAAAATCTTACCGTTTGCCTTCCGAAAGGGAACTCCTCGGCGATGAAATTTTAGAGAAAGGCAACGTTTCGCTGAAACCCGAAAACAGCTACAACCTGAATCTCAATATAATGTACAGTAAGGTGGTGAACAAGGTACATTCCCTTTATCTGGATATGGGATTTATCTATCGGGATACGCGGGATTACATTCGCCGACAAATCGAACAACGTTACGGAGGCGCTTATTATACCAATCACGGCAGGGTTCGCAATCTCGGCATTGACACCGAAGCACGCTATTTTTACAAAAAACAGTTTTCGATAGGTGGAAATTTTACTTGCCAAAATATGCAGAATAAGGAAAAATATTCTTCCGACAGACAACTCCTTATCACTTACAACGATCGTATGCCGAATGTTCCTTACTTGTTTGGAAATATGGACATGAGTTATAACCTGTTTGATTGCTTGGGCAAAGGAAATCGCCTCTCTTTCGGTTATAACTTTCAATATGTGCACCGGTTTTTTAATTCGTGGCAAAGCGAGGGAAATACAATTATCATCCCGAAACAAATCGCCCACGATTTAAATCTGACTTATACACTGAAAGATGGAAAATACAATGTGACTTTCGAAGCTAAAAATATAACCGGCGAATTGTTGTATGACAATTACAGTTTGCAAAAACCGGGAAGAAGTTTCTCGCTGAAATTCAGGTATTTTTTCCTTCGGAGAAATTAATATGAAGATAGAAAATTACAAACATTAAAACAGTAATGCAATGAACATTAAAAAATTATTATTAGGAGGATTTATTTTAAGTACAGTATTCTCTTTCACCGCTTGTGAAGAAGATAATTCGTTAGAAAACAAGAAAAAAAGTATGGGCGCTTTTTTCCTTTCCCTTTCCGGGGAAACTGCAGAATATATACTGCAAGCTGAAAATTTGGAAACGGGGAGTTTGTCGATTGCCGACAACAACAAGACGCTTGAAATGTCGGGCTACACGTGGATATTCAACGACGATCCTTCTGTAGCAGTCGGACTGATTTATCAACAGGGCGATCCGGGCATCGGTTTGACTTATCACTTAGCCGTCGACAGTACGCTGAAAGAATTAGGACAGTTCCAAATTTCTTCCCGGTTCACTTCTTACGGCTTTTTCGATAAATATGCGTTGACCAGCGTTGGTGGAATAACACCCGCAAATGCAAACGGAACGGCATTACTTGATGCAAACGGAAACGAAAGAACCGATGGTGTTACATTCAATTTCATCAATATAAAAGAAGAACTCTCGCTAAGAGAAAAAACCATTACTACGTTGAATATTACCGGCAACGGTGACCAAGCCACTTTCTCAGGAATAGTAGATATGGGCAACGGCGAATTTCTGACCGGTTTAGTCGTTTCTCAACCGAAAGATCCTAATGCGGGAGGAGGAGCAAGCTCCGGAACTGTAAGATATCCGGACAGCGTGTGGGTAGCCGCTTACGACGTCAACTTGAACTTGAAGCGAATCTACAGAGACAATCGAATCAGCTATTCTTCAGGACGCTACCGCTCTCAATATTACTCTCAAATCGGGAAAGCCGACGACGGAAGTGTATATGTCTTTTCCGGTTCCTACGAAAACGCGACAACCTTGCCTTGCGGAGCGCTACGAATAAACAAAGGCGCTACGGCTTTCGACAACGCTTATTATTTTAATATCGAAGAGAAAACCGGCGGCTATCATTTTAGAAAAGTTTGGCATATTACCGGAAACTATTTCCTTCTTGAAATTTACAACGACATGGCCGTTTCCGCTACAGGTGCCGCCTCTCAATATGGAATTGTTAACATGGGCGCTAAAACTTTCGAGTGGGTGAAAAACTTGCCGGACAAAAGCGCTATCCTCAGTACCGGTTTGCCGATGGCTTACGAAGGAAAAATGTATTTCCCTGTAAAGGCAGAAGGCATTGATCCGGCCATTTATGTCATTGATCCGGTAACGGCAACCGCTGTTAAAGGTTTAACTGTGTTCGGAGCGACAAAAATTAATGCAGTCGGAAGGTTAACCGCTCAGGCGAATGAATAGCAATGAGAAATAAAATACTTCTAAAAATACATCTTTGGCTTGCTTTCCCTCTCGGACTGATTATAACCGTCGTTTGTTTGAGCGGTTCTATTCTTGTCTTTCGGACGGAAATTGAAGAAACGGTGTATCCGGAACGTTATTTCTTAGAAAAACAGGAAGAAAAGAAGGACAAACTTTCGCTGGAACAATTGGCTGCTTTGGTCGAAAAACAACTGCCGGGAGAAACGGTGTCGGGTTTCACCATTCCGTCCGATCCCAATCGCACGTATATGGCATCGTTAATGTCTAACCCGCGCCTTCCCGTATATATAAATCCTTATACGGGCGCTGTTGTTCAACGCGCACAAAGCGACACTTTTTTCAACAAAATACTGCGCCTGCATCGTTGGTTGCTTGCTAAACCCACAATTGGTAAGCCGGTTGTGGGTTATACGACTCTTTTCTTCGCCGTTATCCTGATCACCGGAATAATCCTGATCTTTCCAAGTAACCGGAGAAAGCTAAACCGTATTATGACCATCCGTACAAAGAAAGGATGGAAACCTTTTTGGTTCGATCTGCATATCAGCGCCGGCACATGGGCTACTGTTGTTTTATTGGCCTTAGCTTTTACAGGACTGACCTGGTCGTTCCGGTGGTACAATGAAGGGTTTTACCGCCTGTTGGGTGCTGAGGCGCCTGCACAAAGACATGCACCGGAACAGAGAGGACATTCCGGTGGACGGGAACGTAAATCAGCCGGCAACCCGCGAAACGCCGAAACGCTTATGAACCGGATGCACTGGGACGTCCTGCTGGATAAAGTAATACCGGAGAATCCGAATTTCAAGACGATTTCTATCCGCAACAGTGAAATTTCCGTGACTCAACACAAACGATTGGGAAACAGTCGGGCAACGGATACGTATAGCTTTAATGCGGCAACCGGTGAAATAACGGAATACATTCCGTATGCCTCTCAACCCCGAACAAACAAAATAAGAGGTTGGATCTATTCGATACATGTCGGTTCGTGGGGAGGAATTTTTTCGAAAATCCTCACTTGTTTTGCGGCGTTGACAGGAGCAAGTTTGCCGTTGACCGGTTATTATATTTTTTTGAAAAGAAGACGATTTCGACGTAAGTCCTAAATATACGATACCGGATAAGTTGAGAACTAAGAGTATAGGTTGCAGCGCTTTGCATAACTCTTAGTTCTTAGTTGATAAATACCATAAGTTGATTTTCCCGCTACCGATCATACCAACACTATGTTTTCAATATAAGATGAAGAAGCCGCTCGAACGAATGAACCGGAAAAACATACATTCATCATCCGTGGAGTACATCGACATGTATCACGAATATTGCCGAATGAAAAACGAAGGGCAAAAAAAACGTACATCACAGTGATTCTCTGCGATAGATACAAAATCGGAAAAACAAAATTCTTTGAACTCATCAACAAATTCGAAGCGGAAATTTAATTAATGCGAAAGTTCCAGTCGCCTTTCGATAGCCTCTTTCACAAAAGTATTGAGAGTTGTTCCATACATTTTTGCAGAAATGGCCGCCCTGCGGTGTAAGTCGGGAGACAACCGGACATTGAAACTCCCCTTATAACTTTTTTCAACAGGTATATTTTCCCGCTCACAATCCTTTATATGCTCATCAACCACATGACGGAAAGCATTTTTAAGTTCCGGTACCGTTTCCCCTTCAAAGGTGACCAAGTCATTAATACCTTCTATTTTCCCAAAAAAAACATTATCGCCGGCAGAGAAATGAACTGAACCGATATACCCCTTATAAGTTAACACATCATTCATCTTTGCTGTTCTTTACTATTAAACCCTTATTTGTCAATTCTTCCACAATCAAATCCAATTGATAACGCTTCAGTTTATTATCCGGATGAGGCTTATGTAATTTGATTTTATGATTCTCTTTTGAAAAACAAACCCGCGAACCCGCGCCCTGTATTTCGCTATACCCAAACGACAACAGCAATGTTTTCAATTCGCTGTATGTAAAATCCTTCGGATACGACAACAATCGCATGGTCAATTTATCAATCTTTGACACGAATCTATTTTTCTTGCAAAAGTACGATTTTTATTTTATTATTGCAACTAAAATTCAGTCGCATTTTTTGTCCGCAGAACGCGGACACGATTCTTTGCGACAAATACAAAATCAGTAGCTTTGAAGAGGAGATTTAACAGGGAAGGAAATCATTTATCATTGTAATGACTGCTTGCCGATAAAACAAGTACAGTTATTTTATTATCATTGATTGAATAAACAAGCCGATGTTTACCCGTTATCCTGCGGGACCACAAACCTTTCAATGTCCCGTATTTCATTAGCTCAGGCTTGCCCGTTCCCGTGCGCGGATGTTCCTGCAATTCCTCAATCAATCGCATTGCTTTATTATAAGCGTTTATTTCCGATTTCTTTAATGTTATAAGATCTTCTTTCGCGTCGTCGGTAAAATCAATATTATACATCATAAGCTATCAAAGAACCGGCGAAGCTCCTCTCTGCCTTTTATTGTCGTTACTTTCCCCTCTTTAGCCTGTTGCATCGAATGTTCAACTTTTCGTACCATTTCAGGCGTAAAATACAAATCGTCTTCCGATATAGCATTGACGGAATACGCCTTATCTTTTCCGCGTTGTATGATAATCTGCTCTCCGTTATCAATACGGTTGAAATACTGCGCTTGATTATTCCTAAACTCTCTACTGCTGATAACTAACATAATTCATGGATTTTTCGTGTACTGCTTTGGTACAAAGGTAGTGATTTTTTTTGTCCGCAGAACGCAGACACGATTTTTAACCAAAACCTTTCCGGTCTTCCCGAATAGTAACAACTTTGCATAAAAAAAGCAAAGTATGTTAGAAATTCAGATATACGACGACATTGCCAACAAATCCGAACAAGTATGACTATCCGCAAGGGGAATGGACGACTGCTTCTTTTCCGCCGACGTTGTTCACAAGATACTCCGCGACAACCCCGATGAAAAAGGACTCAAATTCAACATCCACTGCAACGGAGGCTCCGTATCCGAAACTTCATTTCAAAAATCAATTCATACAATACTAATTTTAAAAATGCAAAAATGAACAAAAACAGTAAGCCCCTCGGAAAACAAACCGATAACAAACTGCAAAATTTACTGAACAAAATAGATGCATTCCTGAACAAATCGGGAAAACTACTTAATCTCAATGCAGTAAATTTTGATTACAAAGACGCCGAAGGAAACATTGTATTTTCGACGGACGCCAACGAAAACGCCAAAAAATTCGTCAACAACCTGAACAGAGCGCAGGTCGTCGCAATCGTCGAAAACAGGGACAACGGGCCCCACAAAGACAAACAAACGACGCGCTTCTAATCGAAACCATTCGCTTAGGCACAACGGACGAACTCGGAAAACACTATGCCTTTACAGTTTGCAGAAGTAATCATTTTTTATTTATTCTCATTTGAGTTGATTTTCGAACAGGGGAATGTTCCTTTCATTTTATTTTTCGACTGTTTTTGCATACCCATTGAAACAATTAGAAGTGTGAAAATAAATTTTCCATTTGCGTTTCGTTTTCAAACCTGTTTGAGGAATCGCTTCCGGTACCTTATGCCCGCTTCGGCAATCTCTATCAGTTTGCTCGGGATTCTCCGAACGCATCTTCTCTACTACCGACTGCTGCTACAGTCCGCTGATTCAACTATTAAATGCCTCATCCTTTTAATTAAGAAAAAAACAGGCTGCATGGACGATCAAATAACATTGGATGATTTTTTCCCAAACGTTGTGTTAATTTACCGCAAAATCAATCAGTCCTCGTTCCACATCGACGAAAACAAGCCGCACTCGCAGTTCATCTCCTATTCTATAGCAATTTTTCGTATTTCTTCCTCTAATCGCATACGTATTATAATCAATCCGGTATTGATCGTCTAATAACGATCGTAGCAATATGCGTCCCTGAATGCCGGATTCTGATAATTCGACAGTCATCTGAAAGTTAGTCACTCCGATGATAACGCTTTCAAAAAAAGCCCCGATCTTATTGCGCAAAAACTCCGTACATTTTTGCTGATCCGAATTTCGTTTTATTAACTTTGCTTTCCGGCTCATCTGATTAAAATGTTTGCAAGCTATTTCGTAGTCGAAAATACCGGTTTGTTCTGTGATATCTATCAATTCATGAGCAATGATGCGATGTACTGCTATATCTACATAGCGGCGGATAGGAGAAGTGAAATGTGTATAATGCCAGAATGCCAGGGCAAAATGGCGGCGTGGTACATGACTGTATTTTCCTTGCGACATAGAACGTATTGCTAAATAAGTAAAAAGATATTCTTCCTGATTCGTTTTTGCCTGCGATAAAAAACCGGATATATTTTTGGAAATAGCATGATCGCTTTTACCTTGTCTGTCTTTTTTTTCTTTAAAATCATATCCATAATCAGTTGCTATACGGCACAATTCTCTAAACATTTTTACTTGAGGTACTCCGTGTGAACGATAAATAAAAGGAATATACTTTTGAGCCGCTATTTCGGCTATGCTCCGGTTTGCCAACAGCATAAATTCTTCTATTAAAAGCATTGAATTGGTTCTTTTGCGAGGTCTTACATTGACGACATTACCCTTATCATCCCATTCAAAATAGAGTTCCATTCGATTAGTAAAAGTAATAGCGCCATTGTCAAATCGATATTTATATAATTTTTCGGAAAACGCAAATAATGTATTTATAGATTGTGAAAAAATTTCGTTCTCCGGTTGATCAATCAGTCGTTGTGCTTCGTCGTAGCTAAATTGTCGTTGCGAACGAATAATGGTTTTTGCAATTTTATGATTGACGATTTTTGCTTCACTATTCATCTCAAAAATGATGGAAAAGGTTAATTTGTCTTGTTGGGGGAAGAGGGAACAACCCATCGTGAAATAATCCGGAAACATCGGTAATATATTGTCTGCCAAATAGATGGAAACGCAACGTTCGTATGCCTGCCTGTCAAGAATAGAGCCGGGTTTTACATAGTGCGCTACATCGGCAATATGAACTCCTACTTCATAATTTCCGTTTTCCAACATACGGATAGAGAGTGCATCATCAATATCTTTTGTATTTTCCGGATCAATAGTGAATGTTGTTATTCCGCGCATATCCAATCGTTTGGCAATTTCTTCTTCAGTGATTTCGAAATTAACGGCGTTTGCTGCAGCTTCTTCTTCCGATGAAAAACCAACGGAAAATCCTTTTGAATACAAGTAAGAAATGTTTTTTACCTGTTTTATATCGGTATCGCCTAATACTTTGACAACTTTTCCTAAAATTCGCCTTGCATTTTTCTGTTTGTAATAGAAGAACTGTACAACAACGCTATCACCTCCTCTTGCTTTTTTGATGTATTTCAGCGGAATCTCTATGTCGCAAAAAAGTTCCTGATTGAATGGCGTAAAATAAGCTTTCTGTTCCAAAACTTCAAGTGTGCCCACCATACGCCGTTGGGCGAATTTGAGAATGCGCAATACTTTCGCCTCCAAGTATTGTGATGTTACTCTGTAAATATCTACTAAAACAGTATCTCCATGAGAAGCGCCGCGTAAATTGTTGGACAATATACGAATAGGCCGCTTATAATTGCCGGATATCAATAAAGGATTCTTCGGCGACGATAAGTCAACCATTCCTGTAAAGCGGCAATGACTGCGCAGCCTGAATTTTCCAGGATAAGCTTGCTCTATTTTCCCTTTGACAAGGAGATAGCGCAAAGCTTCATCCATGATGCATTGTCCATCGATGTCGTTGACACCTATGTTACGAGCCAATTCATAAACTGTAAAAACATGATATGCCCCTATCTCAAATATGCGTAAAAGCCTATTAGCGATAAGAAGACGAAGTGGTCTTTTGAAAAAAATTTTTTTCCACCGAGGATATGACGAATATAGAAATATTGATAAATGGCTGTAACAAACGTGATGTATTAATTCTGTAATTCTCATCATTTTTACATCAAGAGAGTATTCATAAACTCACTGCAATACGTTATCAATCAACGAATTGCAGAGAAAACACTTGCAGATATAAATTAATATATCTTCTTTATTTTTGCAGCCGGAAAATATTGTTTTAATATTTCTTTATAGGTATATCCTTCTTTTGCCATCACGGCAGCTCCAATTTGACACAATCCTACACCATGACCCCAACCTTTTCCATTTAATATGAATTTATCTTGTTTCTTATTTACTTCAAAAGCTGAACTGTATAAATGCGTTTCGGATAAAACTTTGCGAATAAACAATTCTTTCCCTATGATTTTAGACATCCTGCTTCCAACTATTTTTAATCGAATTATTCTTCCTGAGGATCCTCTTTCTATTGGAATTAAATCCTGAATTATCCCAAAATCCCAACCCGATTTTCTTCGAATTAAATCACTGATTGTTTCTTGAGAATGTTCGATTTTCCAATGGTAAAAATCTTGAGTTTCCAGATCGTAATCGTTTAATATTTGGCTCAATACCTTTTTATCGCAAGTATTACAAAAAGGATCTGCAACACTGTCCAAATATGGATGAGGAACAGACTCCCAACAACTTTCAAATTTTTCGGTAATTCCGCCGCAACACTTCGAAAAACGGGTATCACATATTTTTTCGTTATATAACAGTACTTTGCCGAAAGTATATTCAACAGCATCTTTTACTTCAGGAGTAGAGGCCCGTGTAATACCTTGATAACGTTGACAATGATCATCTGCACAAACATCAAAAAGGATGTGGTCTTCCCTGTCGTACCAACGGATGTATTCCTCCTCCGTTTCTATTATAGAAGAATAATGATCGCTTCGAGAGGCTTTTTCTTTTTGCGCCAACAACCAACTGCGAGAAATAATAGCATGAGCTTTTAATAACTCGATAGAACTTGTAGCGCTCATTTCCGAAGAAATAACGCTGATTAGATAGTCTTCGACGGGAATAATATTGATGGCTACAAGTTTATTTTCCGCTCGAATTATTTTCAGTTCACCTTTAAATTCCTGGTCTTCTTTCCGTTCCCAATGAAAATGAATGCCAACAGGCACTTCTTTAATAATGAACGAAGAATGGACTGGATTATTTACTACATGTAGTTCGTCGGCAGACAATATGCCGACTTGTATTTGTGGTTGCGTCATCATCCAAAGTCAACTGTGTATAGATGTCTATTAAAAATTCTCTGTGTATTTTGTCGAAATCTTCTTTTCGAGCAACAACTAAAGCGCCGCTCATCGCTTTTACTTTCGCAGATGAAGCCTTTTTGAAGATAATTCGCTATGTAATAGGTGCTTTCGGATTCGTTTTGTTTGAGTAGTCTTTTCCACGGAAAAAAATAAATATCCTGCTCAACAGGTAAAAAGCCTTTCCGGTTATCACGAATAGCCGGATACCTTGAAAAAATAGGATAAAAATTAATCAACAAATCGTAATCAGGATAAAAATCAATTCCTTTTTGCTCCGGAGGACGATTTTCAGGACAAAGAAAATAGGGCTGTCTCATAGATAAATCATCTATTTTAGCTACCGAAGAACGAATTCGCTTAGGATTAAACTGAATTTTTACTTCAAAATCGTCGAAAAAAACACTTTTCAACAACAAATACCGTAGATTTGCATAGTTTTTGGCAAGTAAAGGCCAATCATGCAATTGTTTTTTTAAAAAATTTCTCATCATTTTAATATTTAGTTATTCTAAACTAATCGACAAATTTAATCAAAAAAAAATATAAATAACGCTTAAGAAGCCATCTGTATACATAAATCAATCATTTTTTGTGAGGTTTCCGATAAAAAGGCCTTTTATACAACGAATAAGTAAAAATAGTTTTTTTAATACAGTAATCGTTGCGAAATAAAATGACTGTTCAGGTAAGATTTTGTAATTCCATTCACCGTGAAATTCATTCGGACAAATATTTAATTCTGTCCTGTGTTCTATCTTATTTCATTTATTTGTACCGGATTTGTTATTTTTACGTCCATTTTTCTCTATGAAAAATGGATGAATTTGTTTAAAAACTTAACAAGGTTAGTGAAATTTTTCAGATTATAAAATTTATCGGAACAATATGTTAAGTGATGAAAAAATCCCGTAAATTTGCAGAGACAGTTTTTTGGAATAGCCTCAAATCCCATTTTATGAAACAAAACAGAATAAATCCTTGGTCTTGGATTCCTTCGCTCTATTTTGCCGAAGGATTACCTTATGTTGCTGTAGTAAGTATTTCCGTGATTATGTATAAAAACATGGGAATGTCCAATACCTATATTGCTCTGTACACCAGCTGGTTGTACCTTCCTTGGGTGATTAAGCCTTTCTGGAGTCCTTTTGTAGATTTGCTGAAAGCCAAACGTTGGTGGATTGTCGCTATGGAATTACTGATCGGGGCCGGATTGGCGGGAATTGCTTTTTGCATCCCTACGCATGGATACATTCAAACCACTTTGGCGTTTTTTTGGTTATTGGCGTTTAGTTCGGCCACTCACGATATTGCCGCCGATGGTTTTTATATGCTTGCTTTAAATCAAAACGAACAGTCGTTTTATGTCGGTATTCGAAGTACTTTTTACCGTATTGCCAATATTACCGGTCAAGGAGCATTGATTTATTTTGCCGGAATGTTGGAAAGAAAGACGGGGAATATTCCTTATGCATGGTCTCTTACTTTTTTCGTGATCGCCGGATTGTTCTTGGCATTCTCTGTTTATCACAAATTCGGACTTCCTCATCTGAGTACAGATAAACTTAATTCGAATATTGCGGTCAAAAGCATCTTCAAGGAATTTGGATTAACTTTTAAGACTTTTTTCACAAAAAAACATGCAGTTACCGCGATTATTTTTATGTTGACTTACCGTTTTTCGGAGGCACAATTGTTGAAGTTAATACAACCTTTTTTGTTAGATTCCCACGAGAAAGGCGGTTTAGGATTGGCGACAGAACAAGCAGGTATCATCTACGGTGTAGTCGGCGTAATCGGATTAACATTCGGCGGTATCTTGGGCGGCATTTTAGGCGCAAAAGGCGGTTTAAAGAAATGGCTTTGGCCCATGATGCTAAGCATGTTATTGACTTCCGTTACTTTTGTTTATTTAGCCTGCTTTTTGCCAACGAACAAGTATGTCATTCATTTTTGCGTGTTATTGGAACAGTTTGGTTACGGTTTTGGGTTTACAGCATACATGTTGTTTTTGATGTACTATTCCGAAGGAAAACATCAAACAGCGCATTATGCTATCTGTACCGGATTTATGGCTTTGGGAATGATGCTTCCCGGAATGATGGCAGGGTGGATACAGGAGCAGTTAGGATATCTGCGTTTTTTTGTTTACGTAATGCTTTGTTCCATTGTACCGGTCATTGCTGCGTGTTTGATTAAAATAGATCCGGAAGATAAACAGTGAATTTATCGAATACAACATTTGCAAGCCTTTACAAGTGAAATTTATGGCAACCCGCTCACATCCTCGCTTAACAAACGCATAAAATAAATAAAACCGTAAACCGATATTTAACCACAGTTGCCGCATACCGGATTACGGTTGCTTGGTCTTTATACTTCTACTTGAATCACCAAATATTTAGTTAAACTCCAGAAAATTTGAGCGTCCAAAATACGTAACTCTGCTTTGCCGTCGACGTCTTTTGTAAATTCGTAAGAACCTTCAGGGTGTTTTGAAACCAATTTCCCTTTTTTTGCATACAATGGAATTATTTTCAATGTTTTTTTGTTTTCGGGGATAAAATAATTCCGGTTGAAATCTGTTCCTAATTGACCACGTACCAATATTTTTTGTTCTTTCAGTTCTCCTGAAGTTCCAAAGCAATAATATACGCGGTTTATTTCCGTTTGTTGTTGAGAGATGGTGTTTTGTTGTTCAACACTTTGTACGGTAAGCGATTGCACATCGTTGGAAAGATTGGTTACATTGGCGCTCAATTCGGCAATTTGCACGTCTTTCTTTTCCAACTCGTCCCGCAAAGCAACCAACGACATTGTTTTTTCCTCCAATTCGGTACGCAAATTTTCCAGCGTTTTCGATAATTGAGAAGAATTAAATTTTGATGCTTTCAATTTTTTTTCCAAATCCGCAATTTGTTGCCGGTTTTTTTCCAACGTTTCGGTCACGAATTTCATATTGCTATGAATCCTTTCCCTATTGGAAGGCGTTAATTCACCCGGTGTATTGGATTGAACAGACAGGTAATTTTCCGCTGTTTTGATACTTCTGAAATTGTCTTCTACTTCGTTGAGAAGAAGTAAGATTTGGTCTAATTCGGAATTTGCCTGCACATTTGCTAATGCCAATGAATCATTTTCTGCCTGAAGTTTTTTGTATTCGGAAGAGTTTTTCACACAGGAAGTAAAAAAGGAAACGAACACAACACAAAATAATACTGCTTTTTTCATTGATTTTATCATTTAAATTAATTTATGTAAAATGCTTTTTTTCTTTACCGGTTATTACCAAAACAAATTCGCCACGAGGTTCGTTCACAGTAAAATGAGAAATTAATTCTTTTAATGAACCGCGCACGGTTTCTTCGTGCAATTTGGAAATTTCACGAGATATTGAAGCCGGTCTGTCTTCTCCCATATATTCTGCCAATTGCGTTAATGTTTTTACAATCCGGAAAGGCGATTCGTAGATCACCAGCGTTCTTGTTTCGAGGGCTAACTCCTCCAATCGGGTCTGACGGCCTTTCTTTTGAGGCAAAAAACCTTCAAAACAAAAACGGTCGGCAGGTAGTCCTGAATCGATCAACGCCGGAACAAATGCAGTTGCGCCGGGCAAACACTCTACTTCAATCCCTTGTTTGAGACATTCCCTCACCAGCAGAAATCCGGGGTCGGATATTCCGGGTGTACCGGCATCGGATGCCAAAGCAATATTTTTCCCTTCTTTTATCTGAGAAACAATCCATTCAACGGTTCGATGTTCATTGAATTTGTGATGCGATTGCATCCGGTTTTGTATTTCAAAATGTTTCAAAAGAAAACCCGTTGTCCGAGTGTCTTCGGCCAGAATTAAATCCGCTTCTCTTAATATACGGACAGCTCTGAAAGTCATATCTTCCAAATTACCTACCGGAGTAGGAACTAAAAAAAGTTTAGACATCGCATGTTCGCATTGTTATTTTATGCAAAGTTAGCATTAAATTTCCATATTACACACATAATGAGTAAAAATAGACCAAAAGATCAATATCTCAATGCAACTTAAGAGTTGTCCGAAAATAAAAAATAGATACAAAATAAAAGAAGATAGACATGATGTTTATCTTCTTTATGTCCTCTATCTACAGAGCAGTTGTATTTCTAATTAATCGAATCATTCTGAAACGCAACGGACCGTTAAGCCGCCAGCGCGATAGCCTGTATTCGCTGCATTAATGCCCCCGTTTGTAAAGTAGAGGTAGTACGAGTTAGTACTTGTAACAGCGCTACTCCAATAGTAGCCGACGGAACCGACATAGCTCTGCGCACCGCCATTACGGGTACGGAACCCTGCGGCGGGCAAGAAAAGAGCGGTAGGTTTGTTCGTGCCACCGGGCTTAAGCAAATAGCCCGACGTGCCGTTTGTGCCGCCGTCTTGCCAAACCCATGTATTATTTGATGCAATTTGAGCCCATTCTGCCTGAGTAGGCACGCGCCAAGTACCGCCTAATTCCGGATCGGATTGACAGGGATCCAAATCGGTAATACCATTCACAGGATTACCCCAAGTCCAATCATTGGCAGGAGCAGTAGCAGAATTGGTAGCCGTTTCAGGATATTGACGCCAATTAACAGTGCCGACATTACGCTGGATAAATTTGCCGTAAAGAGCAGTTTCACTACTTTTAATTTGTCCGTCTTCATCATTCAGTTTAGAAGTTTCAACACCACTCGTTGTATCTAAATAAGTATTGACGGTACC
>JAIRLY010000145.1 GCA_031259075.1 Dysgonamonadaceae bacterium
TACATAATATTCTATTACCCTGCTTGGCATCAGTTCCGCAAAGGCTGGCAATAGATTACTCTCAAGGCGTTCTTTAAACGCAATGCTTAATGCTAACGATGTATTATCTGTCATCTGTCGTTTTTGGTGCAAAGGTAATATTTTTATTTATATTAGTAACATTAGGTTGGAGCGGGGACAGAAGTCACTTTTATTTCGGTTGGATTACCGAATAAATACAGCGCTACAAAAATAGGGTAAATGCCTATATCAGGCACTGAACCACCTCCTAAAACCGGATCATATACTCGTTTTTGCGGATCGAAAGGAGAAATAAAACCAAAATTACATTGTAGCAATAAAGGATTACCAATCGTTTCGTTTTCTATTTCTGTTTTAAACCGAATCATACTGGGTAAAAACCGGCTCCACAAAGCTTCCATCAAAAAAACGTTCTTTTCCCGTGCTTTAGCAATCATTTTTTCAACTTGTGCAAGGTTAGATGCAAACGGTTTTTCACACAAAACCGCTTTGCGGGCCTCAAGAGAAAGCATCGTATGTTCGAAATGTAAATTATTGGTAGTAGCAACATATACAATATCAACATTCGGATCGTTCAACATTTCTTTGTAAGAACCGTATGCTTTTTCAAAGCCATGTATTTCTTTAAATGTTTCTGCTCTTTCCAACGAGCGGGCGGCTACTGCATAACATTTTGCGTTGGATAATTCTTTTAGCCCTTCCGCAAATTTATTAGCGATACGGCCGGCGCCCAATATTCCCCAATTATAAATCTTTTCCATAAATAGATAGTGTGATGTATTTTTCTAAATTTATTATAAGCGGCAAAAATAATTCCTTTTTTCATAAGAGCCAAAAAATAGGGGAAGTTTTCAAGGCAACCGGAAGTTTCCTGTTTGTGGCTAATTTTGGTGCGGTTGATCTGGAAAATTCTCATTAGGAAATATACGTTTCCAGCAATTTACAGTCTTCTTCAAAAGACAAAGACGTAGATTGACCGGTTTCAGCAGGAACCAACACGGTTTCTCCTTGTTTCAATTCGACAAAATTTTTTTCATTATCCGTCAATCTTAATTTTCCGGCCAAACAGATATATATAACAAACGTATCTTTGTGTTTCAAATAAATAGCGTTTCCTTTTTTACCTTCAATTAGATTGGTTGTAAAATAAGGACACTTGACTAATTCTTGAACTTCTTCCATTCCATGCGCATCGTTGAGTTTATAATCGGGATATACTTTGTAATCAATTGCATCTTTGGCTAATTCGGTATGAAGTTCACGCGGATTACCGTTTGCATCTTTCCGGTTATAATCGTAAATACGGTACGTAATATTGGAGGTTTGTTGAATTTCTGCAATAAAACATCCGGCGCCGATGGCATGTACGCGACCGGCAGGCAGGAAAAAAACATCTCCCGATTTTACTTCATGTTTTTGTAAATATTGAATAAAAGTGTCATTTTTTAAACTTTGTACATATTTTTCCGGATCTATTTTTTCTCGAAATCCGGAATATAAGAAAGCATTGCCGGCAGATTTTACAACATACCACATTTCTGTTTTTCCAAAAGAACGATGTCTTTTTTGAGCTAATTTATCATCAGGATGTACTTGAATGGAAAGCGCTTGCCGGGCGTCGATAAATTTTATTAATAAGGGAAATGTAGAGCCGAAGCGTTCAATTACCGGTTTGCCGGCTAATTTATCTCCGTAAGTTTCGACGAGTTCATTTAAAGATCTTCCTTTTAATTCACCGTTGGAAACAATTGAAACGTCTCCGGGCACGCCGGATATTTCCCAACTTTCTCCAATTTCTTTTAATTGCGGGTGAATATTTTTAAATTTACAAATATCTTCTCCTCCCCAGAGAACGGATTTTAAAATAGGTTCGAATTTTAAAGGATACATTATAATTATGAGTTATGAATTAAGAAAATGATTGAATGTCGAAGACCTTAAGCGTTTTCTTCCGATTTTTTTAGCGCTAATGCCGTTCTTGCCGGTAAATACAGTTTCAGCCATTCTTTTTTTTCTCCTTCATAAAGCGGATCGTGGATCGTAAAATGTTCAATGGCTTCATCTATTAACCCAAATCCGCCGTATTGAGGATTGTCGGTATTTAAAACAACTTTATATTTTCCGGAAGGAACTAAAAAACCATAACCGGTAAATGATTGAACCGGATTAAAGTTGAAAACAAAAAACAAATTGCCGCGTCGAAAGGCTAATATTTGGTCGCCATCGTTGTCCCATACTTTTTGAATGGGAATAACTTGAAAATTTTTTACACTTCCGATCAGTTGAATCATGGCTTTGTCGAAATCGCCCAAGTATTTATATTTCAAATTCGGATTATCAACCAAATTCCACTGCCGCCGGGCATATTTGTATGACCAACCATTGTCTTGGCGTGGAAAATCAATCCATTCCGGATGACCGAATTCATTGCCCATGAAATTCAGATAACCGCCGTTAATAGTTGCAGAAGTAACTAAACGAATTATTTTATGTAATGCAATACCTCTGTCTACCGTCATATTTTGATCGTTCACCATCATGTGCCAATACATATTGGCGTCTATCAAACGGAAAATGATTGTTTTATCGCCGACCAGTGCCTGATCGTGACTTTCTGCATAACTGATTGTTTTTTCATCTGCTCTGCGATTAGTTACTTCCCACCAGATTTCGGAGGGACGCCAGTCTTGATCTTTCTTTTCTTTAATAATCTTAATCCAATAGTCGGGAATATTCATTGCCATTCGATAATCGAAGCCATATCCGCCGGTATTTGTCGGAGCGGCCAAACCCGGCATTCCACTCACTTCTTCTGCTATGGTAATCGCATTTTTGTTTATTTCATGAATCAGTCGGTTGGCTAATGTGAGGTAACAGATGGCATCCGTGTTTTGATTAAGATTATAATAATCGTTATAACTGCTGAATGTTTCACCTAAACCGTGACTGTTGTAAAGCATGGACGTTACGCCATCGAAACGATAACCATCGAACTTATATTCTTCCATCCAGAATTTGCAGTTAGATAAAAGAAAATGAAGCACTTCGTTTTTTGCATAATTGAAACAAAGCGAATCCCAAGCCGGATGTTCTCGCCGATGGTCATTGTAAAAATATTGATCGTACGAACCATCGAATCTGCCCAAACCTTCTACTTCATTTCTTACCGCATGGGAGTGAACAATATCCATAATGACCGCTATTCCCATAAAATGGGCGGTATCAATCAATTCTTTTAATTCATCGGGAGTTCCGAACCGTGAAGAAGCGGCAAAAAAACTGGATACATGATAGCCGAAAGAGCCATAATAAGGATGTTCCTGAATAGCCATGATTTGAATTGCATTATATCCGTCTTCTTTGATGCGGGGAAGAATCTGTTGTGTAAATTCTTTATAAGAGCCAACTCTTTCTTCATTGGTTGCCATGCCGATATGACATTCATAAATAAGAAGCGGCTGAATGTTTGGTTTGAATTTTTTTATTTTAAATTCGTATGGGTTTTCCGGACGCCATACTTGCGCACTGAAAATATGAGTTTTTTCATCTTGTACAACTCGTCGCGTCCAAGCAGGAATCCGCTCGCCGAAGCCATTGTTCCAATGAATGCTTAATTTGTATAAATCTTTGTGATGTAGTGAATTATTTGGCAGATTAATTTCCCAAATTCCTTGTCTGATACGTTGGAGTTTATATTCCGGTTGTTCTTGCCATTGATTGAAATCTCCAATCAAGTAGATTTCGGTTGCATTTGGCGCCCATTCTCTGAATACCCATCCGGCATTTGTCGGATGTAAACCAAAGTAGAGATAGCCGGAAGCAAAATCGCTCAAACTCACTTTCCCATTTTGTGTCAGTTCTTTTTCTTTTTGAAGAAAATAGGTATAACGTCTTTCAATAGCCGAACGATAAGGTTCGAGCCACGGATCGTTTTGGATCAATTCGAGAGCCTTCATAAATTTAACAATTTTACGTTACAAAGTTAACATTAAATTTCCAAATTACACCCAAACGGATAAAAATAGACTGAAGAAGACAGATACAGATCGAGCAGACAGACGTTTCCTTATATTTTCAATCTATAAAAATCATTTACCTGAGTTTTGGATAAAAAAATTTGTAAGAAAATTTAACTTTCTATTTTTTATTTCGAAAAATCTCACTAATTTTGTTCGGTTTTTAAACAAAATTTATCAAATTTTCAGAAAGAAACAGATAGTATTTTAATTTTATATATTTAATAAAGAAAGCGTTAGCTTATATTCTTGTTATTAGGAACTTCAACAATTTCGGTATCTACAAGAATAAGTAAGTAGACGCTCACGTGGTGCGTGGGCATAACTTATTTGTAGATACGGGTAGTTGAAGACCTCTAATAACGGATAAAGTTAAAAGTCCCACGCTTCGTATTTTAAACCGCTTCTCTTTGGGACTTAAGAAGCGAGTTAAGAACTAAGAGTTATGAGTTAAGAATGGACGCCTATATCACTATAGTTTATTCCGGTCGAAGGTAAAGACAACTTTTCGTATTTCAAAAATCATTTTTCTCATCGTTTAATAAATGCCGGTTGTCTTTACCGGAACTGGGAATTGAGAACTAAGAGTTAAGAATGGAAAATAGAGAATGGAGAAAAGAGCGAAGCCCTGAAAGGGCGATAATCAATAGCGATGGGCAACGCCCATCGGAAAAGAACACCCTTTCATTTCCAAGCAGGCTGAAGGCCTGCCATCCAAATGTTTACGCCCCGTTGAGGCTTGGCGGCCGTGGGATACATTTCATTCATCTGTCCCGTCAGGGACAGCATGTTGGTAGAAAACGGGGTTTATTTTCACCGTCTCCCGTCCCGTCAGGGACGGAATGTGGAGAAAATCAACCGAATCATATTCTGTCCCTGACGGGACAGGGAAAGGCTGGAGAGGCTCGTATTTTCTACCAATATTTTGTCCCTGACGGGACAGAAGGTAATGTGTTCTTCCGGACACGATCGGAAATTTCGCCGGACAGGGAAAGCCGAAGGCTTTCAATATAAATAACCCTCAATGAAGCGAAGCGATTGGGGAACAAACAAAAAACAACAACACATTCAACCCGCTTCGGGGTTGAACAATTAACAGAAAATATAATTACATTAAATTTTTATTAAACATGAAACAAAAAATGATTTTTTTAGCGCTGACGCTCTTTGTTTTGAGCG
>JAIRLY010000171.1 GCA_031259075.1 Dysgonamonadaceae bacterium
TTTAGAAGACAATATCGGCGTCAATTTGAAAACCTATATCAATGATTTATTTCAAAATTTGCCAACTGCCTACAAAACTGCAACGCAGGATTGGCGATTATTCGACAAGGACAAATTGAGCATAAAGGATTATTCTATTGTTTCAATTGGCGCATTCATTTACACGAATGATAAGGATTTGCAAACTCAACTTCAAAGAGGAAAGTTGGATATTGTTTTCGCTTTTGAGTTTGGCAAAAAAACTGTTTTGCACATACTTTCAAACGCAAACGGTAACTTCATCAAAGACTTCTTGAAACAAATCTGCGTGGGCATGCAAGGGATTAAAATTCATATACACTGATTCTTGTATCATATCTTTTTTGTTGTCCATCACTTTAGTAAATGCGGAATTGCCAGTATGGATAAAAAATTTATATTTATAGATTTCACACGGCGGAGCGTAGGAGTATTCTCTTTCGCCTGCTGTTCCATCAAATGTAAGCAACCACTTAGCGCCAACAGAATTTAATCGCTCTAATTCAGCATAAAAACTGTCCAAATCAAATTCGGTACGTGTATAACGGTCTTTTGTTCCACCATACGGCGGGTCCAAAAAAACAAAATCCCCTTTTTTTACGTTTGCTAAACAATCTCTGTAATCAACGTTATGAAAATTAAATTTTCGTATGCACTTACTCCACAAAAGCAGTTGAGAACGCAATGTATCGGGATTAATTCCGGATCTTGATAAATGAAACGAGTTATTAAATTCTCCCTGACTATTGTAGCGAATCAGTCCATTAACGCAAGTTCTTGTAAGAAAGAGAAAATCAAAACAGTTTTTAGTTTGATTAAATCGGTCACGTACCTGATAATAAACATCCTGCCCTTGTTCCTGCAAATCATTCCAACGATTTTTATACTCGTCGGCAACTAATTGAGGATTAGTTTTTATAGCGTTCCAAAGGTCTATCAATTCAGAAATTATATCGCTTGCAACGCCTTTGTTAGTACGGGCAAACGGCATCATTGCACCACCACCGACAAACGGCTCGTAATAAGTATCACAACTTGAAAAGTATTGTGCGAGTTGTTGAGCGACCAATCGCTTGCTACCTGACCATTTTATTACTGTCGGATAATTCATATCGCTTGAAATAATTGTGTTCTTGTTTCTTGCAAAGCATGTTCTAATCGCGACTTTGCCAAATTAAAATATTCAGTTTCAATTTCAAAACCAAAAACATTCATACCGTATTGTAGCCCTACAACCATTTCAGTCCCAGAACCGGCAAAAGGCACTAATAAATTACCACCTTTAACGCCTGCGATTGTTAATATCCGTTCAGAAACCCGAAGCGGCTTTTGGGTTGGGTGTGAGCCAAATTGCATCTCCTCTTTTGACTTGTTATTTGGAATATCCCAAACGGTACGCATTTGTTTCCCTTGCTCTTTTAACAAATCGCTTGCCGAAAAAAATGCTTTTGAGTCTTCATAATTAAAAACATATTCTCGTTTTTTCTCACCTCCTTTATGCACCCACAAAATAGTTTCGTGGCTTGCTGTCAACCGGCGACCTGAAAGATTTGGAAAAGCATTGCGCTTGTACCAAACAACTTCATTGATTATTTCCAATCCCAACAATTGGCAACAAACATTTACAAATCCAGAATTATGATAGGTTGAATGTATCCAAATAGAGCCTGTTGGTTTGATTACTCGTTTTAATTCTTTTAACCAAGTGTATGTATCTGAAAAAGAATCATTTTGAGATAATAAATCCCACACCTCACTTGTGAGTTTCCAATCGCCGCCAAAACCTTGCAATTTATGGTCGCCGTTGTAACTCCATTTTTTTATTGTTGAAGCGCCATAAGGTGGGTCAACAATGCACAAGTCGAAATAATTACTTTTGAGGCTTGGCAATTCCTCAAAAACATCTTTCATCCTAAGATTAATGCAATCATCAATATAATTCATAGTTATTTAATTTTTTGGTATTCAACAATATTTTCTGCAACTATACTCAATACATTGCTTGCATTATCTTCTTCTCCTACAATATCATACACTTTATCAGCCAACCAAAGATTTAACAATTCGTTTTGGTCAGCATCAAATAGTTTAGACAATTGTAGTACTTGTTTCCTTTTAGCTTGGCGATCGCCTCGCTCAATTTTGCAGTACATCGCATTATCAATATCAAGAGCTGCCGAAACGTGCCGTTGCAACATCTGCTTTTCTTCTCTTAATTCTTTTATTCTGTTTGCAAATAACATACTTGTATGTTTTACACTTGACAAATTTGTGCAAATGTACAAAGAAAAATTGAATTGGCAATAGAACAAAGAAAAAAGTTTTCAACAACAACATTTTTTATTCTCACACCTTGGTTTCTTGCTGTTATCTGCTTTGAATGTAGTTGTATTTTCCCATAAATACAGGACAAAACCAAGCCAATCACGGACAAAAAGTAGTCCCGAAAAGAAAAGAGATTTACATCAAATTATCGAAGTGATGAAAAGTTTTGAACGGTTATAGAGCGCAATTCATGAAAATTCCGTACATTTGCCATACATAAAAAATTACTTAAAAATGGCTAATCGTCCTTTAGCAGAAAGAATGCGTCCTCAAACCCTCGACGATTATGTTGGACAAAAACAACTTGTCGGTAAAGGAAGTGTGCTCCGGAAGATGATTGATTCGGGGCATGTTCCTTCTTTTATTTTGTGGGGCCCGCCCGGAGTCGGCAAAACAACATTAGCCAAAATTATTTCCAAACAACTGGATATTCCTTTTTTTACTTTGAGTGCGATCAATTCCGGTGTAAAAGACGTAAGAGACATTATAGAGAAAGTCAAAAGCACACAGTATTTCAATAATATGCGCCCGATACTGTTCATTGATGAAATTCACCGTTTCAGTAAATCGCAACAAGATTCCTTATTAGCTGCGGTTGAAAACGGAACCATTACGCTAATCGGCGCTACCACCGAAAATCCCTCTTTTGAAGTGATACGACCACTTCTTTCCCGTTGTCAGGTCTATGTATTGAAAAGTCTGGACGACGACGATTTAATATCTTTAATGAATAAAGCGTTAAGGGAAGATATTGAATTACAAAAATACAAAGTCGAAATAAAAGAAACCGCCGCATTATTGCGTTTTGCCGGTGGCGACGCCCGCAAACTTCTCAATATATTGGAGTTGGTGATTGATGCTGAAGATGGAGATCCGGTTGTCATTACCGATGCAAAAGTGATTGATCGGCTACAGGAAAATCCCGCTGCTTAGGATAAAGACGGCGAAATGCACTACGATATTATTTCCGCTTTCATCAAATCCATTCGAGGCAGCGATCCGGACGGCGCTATATATTGGCTGGCACGAATGGTCGCCGGCGGCGAAGACCCGAAATTCATTGCTCGAAGACTGCTCATATCTGCTTCGGAAGACATTGGCCTTGCAAATCCCAATGCTTTATTGTTAGCTAACGCTTGTTTTGACGCCATCCATAAAATCGGCTGGCCGGAAGGAAGAATTGCATTAGCCGAAACAACCATTTATTTAGCGACAAGTCCTAAAAGTAATTCGGCTTATGAAGCCATTGGTAACGCTTTGGCCGAAGTAGCTCAATCGGGAAATCTGCCCGTACCTTTACATTTGCGGAATGCACCCACCAAACTAATGAAAAACTTAAATTACGGACAAGGGTATAAATATGCCCATGCTTATGAAGGAAATTTTGTAGAACAGGATTTTCTCCCTGAAGCAATCAATGACAAAAAATTTTGGTTTGCCCAAAATAATCCGCAAGAATTGAAAATACAAGAATACATGAAAAAACTTTGGAAAAAGTAAAAAAATCTGTAACTTCGTCGTCTCAATTTCGAGACTTAAATTCAATTATAATAAGAAGTATGAAAAAGTACAATTTTAACGCAGGTCCATCTGTTTTACCGAAAGAAACCGTAGAAAACACAATTAAAGCGATCGAAAACTTTTCCGGAACCGGCTTAGGGCTTATGGAAATCAGTCATCGTTCCAAAGAATTTCAAGCAGTAGTAGACGAAGCCGTTGCTTTGGTGAAAGAATTATTGAATGTTCCGGAAGGATATTCGGTTTTATTTTTAGGGGGAGGCGCATCTCTCGAATTTTGCATGGTTCCATATAACCTGCTGGAAAAAAAAGCGGCTTATCTGAATACCGGTACATGGGCTAACAAAGCTTTAAAAGAAGCCAAGTTGTTTGGAGAAGTTGTTGAAGTCGCCTCTTCAAAAGAAGCCAATTATACCTATATTCCTAAGAATTACGCCATTCCGGCGGATGCGGATTATTTCCACATCACAACCAACAATACTATTTTCGGAACGGAAATTCACGAAGACATTGATTCTCCGGTCACTTTAGTAGCGGATATGTCGTCCGACATCTTCTCCCGTCCCGTCGATGTGTCCAAATACGGACTTATCTACGGAGGCGCACAAAAGAACTTGGCCCCTGCAGGCGTAACTTTTGTTATTGTAAAAGACGACATTTTAGGAAAAGTAAGCCGTCCAATTCCAACGATGTTGGATTACCGGACACATATCAAAGACGGGTCTATGTTCAATACACCTCCTGTAGTGCCGATTTATGCTGCTTTGCAGACTTTGAAATGGTTGAAAGCATTAGGCGGCGTAAAGGAAATGTACAAGAGAAACAAAGAAAAGGCCGGTCTTCTTTATTCGGAAATCGACCGTAACAAGCTATTTAAAGGAACTGCTGCCGTAGAAGACCGTTCTTTAATGAACATTTGTTTCGTAATGAATGACGAATACAAAGACTTAGAAAGCGATTTCTATAAATTAGCAACCGAAAGGGGTATGGTAGGAATCAAAGGACATCGTTCGGTAGGCGGTTTCAGAGCTTCTACTTACAATGCTCTTTCAAAAGAAGCGGTTGAAGTGCTTATCGCTTGCATGAAAGAATTTGAATCACTACACAGTAAACATTAAAATTAGTGACAAAAACAGTTATTATAATATTTTATTCGTGCACGGCATACCAAGACCGTGCATTTAAATCAAACATTTATGCAAACAATTGACAAATTTAATTTTGCAGGGCAAAAAGTATTTGTACGTGTAGATTTCAACGTACCTTTAGATGAAAAATTCAATATTACGGACGAAACACGTATTCGTGCAGCTATTCCTACCCTAAAGAAAATTCTGAACGACGGTGGCAGCATAATTATCGGTTCGCATTTGGGACGGCCCAAAGGAGTGGATGGTAAATATTCCTTACAACATATCTTACCCCGCATTTCCGAACTGTTGGAAGTAAAAGTAGAATTTGCCGACGATTGTTTGGGAAAATCCGCAGTCGAAAAAGCGGCCGGTTTACAGTCGGGACAAGTTTTACTGTTGGAAAATCTTCGCTTTTACGCCGCTGAAGAAGGAAAACCGCGCGGCTTGGCGGAAGATGCCGACGACGAAGAAAAAGCGGCAGCTAAAAAAGCCGAAAAAGCCAATCAAAAAGAAATGGCGAAACAACTTGCATCTTATGCCACAGTCTATGTTAATGATGCTTTCGGAACAGCCCACCGCGCCCACGCTTCCACAGCCATTATCGCCGATTATTTTGATGCAGACCATAAATTATTCGGTTATTTGATGCAAAACGAAATTGATGCGGTAGAAAAAGTATTGAAAGAAACGGCTCGACCGTTCACGGCTATTATGGGAGGCTCTAAAGTATCCTCTAAAATCGACATTATTGAAAACTTGTTGACAAAAGTAGACAATTTGATTATTGCAGGAGGAATGACTTATACTTTTACTAAAGCATTAGGAGGTAAAATCGGTAATTCCATCGTGGAAGACGACAAATTGGATTTAGCTTTAAGTTTGATTCAAAAAGCAAAAGACAATCAAGTAAATTTAGTTTTAGCCGTCGATGCTAAAATTGCAGATAACTTCAGCAACGATGCCAACACAAAATTTGTTTCCGCAGGAGAAATACCCGACGGATGGGAAGGATTGGATATTGGCCCGGAAACAGAAAAAAAATTTGCAGAAGTGATTGAAAATTCCAAAACTATTCTTTGGAACGGCCCGACCGGCGTCTTTGAATTTGATAATTTTACAAACGGTTCTCGATCTGTAGGCAAAGCCATTGTCAATGCTACTCAAAAAGGCGCCTTTTCTCTTGTAGGCGGCGGAGATTCAGTAGCTTGCGTAAATAAATTCGGCATTGCCAATAAAATGAGCTACGTATCTACCGGCGGCGGCGCATTGCTGGAATTTATCGAAGGGAAAGAATTACCCGGAATCAAAGCCATCAGAGGATATTGATTTTCGACGGTAAAAATCGCAAAACTAAAATCAGGTAAATCTATTATTTTCGACCTATAAATGAAGTTGTATTTTTTGTAATGATTTTATATGAAAATAGAATTACCTGCTGTTTTTGTATCTCGCACCCAAGCGCTTTTAGGGAGCGAGTGGTCGGCTTTTGAGTGCGCTTTAAACGAGGAAAGCCCTGTAAGCATCCGTTTGAATCCATATAAATCTTCAACGGAAACGTTAAACTCATTTAAGAATGTAGAAATTGTCCCGTGGGCTTCGAATGCTTATTATCTTCCTTACCGACCGGCTTTTACTTTCGATCCGCTTTTTCATGCCGGTTGCTATTATGTGCAGGAGGCTTCTTCCATGTTTCTGGAGCAAATCATCCGTAAACAAATCTCCAAACCGGTAAAAGTGTTGGATTTGTGTGCCGCTCCGGGAGGAAAATCCACACAATTAGCTTCGGTTTTACCGGAAAGAAGTTTATTAGTCGCAAATGAAATTATTCGTCCGCGCGCTTGCATATTAACGGAAAATTTGATAAAATGGGGGATTCCGAATACAATAATTACAAATAACGATCCTTCGACAATAGGCAAATTGAGCGCTTGTTTTGATGTAATTGTCGCCGATGTTCCCTGTTCGGGGGAAGGAATGTTCCGAAAAGATACCGGCGTCATCAACGAGTGGTCGATCCATGCAATTCAACTTTGTGCGGAAAGGCAAAAACGCATTATCGCTGATGTTTGGCCGGCCTTGAAGCAAGGTGGATTGTTGGTTTACAGCACTTGTACATACAACAAAGAGGAAAACGAAGATGTTATTTCGTGGATTTGCAAAGAATTGAAAGCTGAAATAGCAGACCCTCTCCGTCGGTTTATGCCGCACCGAACAAAAGGAGAAGGTTTTTTTATTGCAACAGTACGAAAGACAGGAGGAAAAGAAGAAAAGAGGAAAAGAAAAAAAGAGAAAGGAAAAAAGATTCAAATTCCGCCGGAAATTAAAAATAGACTTACCGAATGGGATCGTTTTTCGATCTTTTCAGAAAATAATTCATTTACAATCATTCCTGCCATTCATTCGGAAGATTATTTATTTTTGAAAAATCGTTTGAAAATAATTTCGGCAGGAACAACCTTAGGCGAAATAAAAGGAAAAGATTTTGTTCCGGCTCACGCCATGGCGATGTCCAATTTTTTAGCTTCATCTGCTTTTCCGAAATGGGAATTAGATAAAGAAACAGCCTTAAAATACCTCCGAAGAGAAACGTTGCAAACAACAGTCGGAAATCTTCCAAAAGGATATATATTAGTAACTTATCTTAATCATCCTTTGGGTTTTATCAAAAACATAGGCATACGGACGAATAATCTTTATCCACAAGAATGGCGCATCAGAGCTTCCGGCAAAAAGATAAATCTATAACATAGAAAGAGCATATTGTAAAATAAATGTAATATAAGATTCAATTTATTGTCAACCGATTGTAATCCATTGGTAATATCTCGTTTCTAATTTTGCGTCGTCAAATAATTATGAATTTTTGAGATGATAATGCAAAACAAATTAAAAACGGGATTTTTTTTATTTTTACTTTCTTTTTCAGCCTCCCCCACTCTCTTTGCAGGCAACACATTGAAGGAAATAACCGGTTACGTACAGGATTCGGAAACATTAGAGCCGATCATCGGCGCAACAGTTTTGATTAAAAACACGCACAAAGGCGCTGCGACCGATTTGAACGGATTTTACAGCATCAAAGAACTGTCCGATGAAAAATATACGTTAATATTCAGTTATTTATCGTATAAAACAATCGAAATCGAATGTGACTTGAATGAGAATATCACCGGCATAAATGTTTCGATGGAAAGCGATGTGAAAACAATCAGCGAAGTGGTTATCAAAGAACAATTGCGCAGCCATACCGAAAACAATATGGTTTTAACTGTCAAATCATTGCCGCAAATAACCAATGGTATCTCTGCAACACAAATAGCTAAAAGTCCCGATAGAATTGCGTCCGAAGTAGTACGCCGGATACCCGGAATTACCGTTATCGACGACCGGTTTATCATCGTAAGAGGACTTTCGCAACGATATAATAATGCTTGGATTAACGGGCTGGCTGTTCCAAGTACGGAAACAGACAGCAGGGCTTTCCCTTTCGATCTTATCCCAAGCAGTCAGATCGACAATCTTTTAGTATATAAATCGCCGTCTCCTGAAATACCGGGTGATTTTTCCGGAGGTTTTGTTAAAATCACATCCAAAGATGTACCCGACGAAAACCGGATGGAATTTAATTACACAACCGGATGGAATGTCAATATCCCGTTTAACGATTTTAAATTGAATCCGGGAAGTAAAACGGATTTTCTGGGCTTCGACCTCAATAAACGTCCTTTATCCGGTTCCTTTCCGAAGCATTTGGATGCAATTTCCAATCCGGCCGAAATTACCCGGCTCACACAACAGGGATTCAACAACGATTGGCAAATAAAAGAAATAATTCCCGCGCCTGATCAGCGATTGTCTTTCACGGTTGCCCGGCGCAAGGAAACAAAAAGTAAAAAAATAATAGGAAATATCACATCGCTCACTTATAGTAATACATTTAAAGGGGTAGAAGGAATGAAAAATGCCCGATACGGTATTTATTCTGCCGAAGCGGATAAACCCGTTTTTCTTGATAATTATTTTGACAATCAGTTTTCGAACGACGTCCGTTTGGGTGCAATGCATAATTGGTCTTTCATCCTGAACCCCTCTAATCGTATTGAATTTAAAAATCTGGTAAATATTCTGGGACGGAACCGTTTGACGGAACGTTCGGGAATCAAAGACATAAGCAGTATGTATTATCGCAAACAAACGGAGATGTTGTATTCTTCCCTGTTAGCTTATAGCGGACAATTTTCAGGAATGCATCATTTGAGTTCCAATCAGACTTTCCATTGGGACGCCGGCTATTCTTATGCGAACAGAAATGAACCCGACCGGCGCATCATCACCTATCAAGCAGGAATAGGAAGTCCGGACGATATCCCTTCGGTAACTGCTGAAAATGAGAATACGAAACGCTATTTTCAAAAACTGCACGATCATAATGTATCCATATCCTTAAATTACAAACAGACATTTATTCATATTCCACTTCAACCTGTTCTTAAAGCAGGAATTTATAGTGAATATCGTATCCGGAATTATGCGCCGAGAGAATTTATTTACCGGTACGATAATTTAAATCATGAAGAACGTCAAAGATATTTGAAACTTCCTTTTGAAGAGATGCTGAGTAATCAATATTTAGGAGCGGATAAAGTATACATAGACGAAATAACCCTTAAAACCAATGCGTATTCCGCAAATGTAAATCATGAAGCCGGTTATATTGCATTCGAAATTCCTTTCGGCAACTGGAATATTTATACCGGCGTTCGTCTCGAAAGTCATCGGACGAAACTCAATCGCGACCGTTCCGACACACCGGATTTAATCTTAAAAACGAGTAAGAAAATCAATGAATTGAATTGGCTACCGTCTGCTAACCTGACATATAAATTTACGGACAAACACCAGATAAGAATTGCTTACGGACGTTCTATCAATCGTCCCGAACTGCGTGAAATATCGCCATCCGTTTATTTTGATTTTGATTTATTCAGCGAAATCGGAGGAAATGAAAACTTAAAAACAGCCTTGATAAATAATCTGGATTTGAGATATGAATTTTATCCCTATCGAGGAGAAACGATTAGTTTGGGAGTCTTTTACAAACATTTCAAAAACCCCATTGAATGGACGTATATCGACATGGGCGGTTCGCTTCGTTACAATTATGAAAACGCTGATCAGGCGGAAAGTTGGGGAGTTGAGCTGGATCTCCGCAAAAAATTAGATATGATTGGAATGTCGAATTTTTCATTGGTATTGAATATGGCTTTAATCGAAAGCAATGTGCATTTCAATGCAGGAAAAGTAGTGGCCGAACCCGACCGTACGATGCAAGGACAATCGCCTTATGTAATCAATACAGGACTTTTTTATCAATCCGAAAAGTGGGGATTCAATGCTTCCCTACTCTACAATCGCATCGGAAAAAGAATTGTCGGCTTAGGAAAATCAAATAGTATTGAACACAATATCAATACTTTAATTCCGGATTCTTACGAAATGCCCCGCAATGCACTGGATCTTACGATAAGTAAAACCATTGGAAAAAAAATTGAAATTCGTTGTTCGATAAAAGACATTTTGTCTGAAGACGTGGTATACAAACAATTTCCGAAATTTGAAAAAAACGGTGTAATTTATAAACGAGAACAAATCACTCGACGATATAATCCGGGACAATCCGTTGCTCTGGGAATATCGTTTCAAATAAACTGAATTAAATATTTATTAATTATTTCGAAAATGAAAAAAAATTCAAATGTATTAAGCATTATGCTTTTATTGTGTATGACATTATTTATTAGTGTTGGTTGTGATAAGGAAGATCCAGAACCTGAAGTGAAAGGTGAAACGCTGGATTTAGGCGACGGCTCTAAAGAGAATTTTGAAATCAAGTCGGATATGACTTTGAAGTGGCCGAATACATACAATCTCAAAGGATTTGTATATGTTCCCGGCGGAGTAACTCTTACTATCGAACCGGGCGTGATCATCAAAGGAGAAAAATCGACTCAAGGCACTTTAATTGTTGAACGCGGAGGAAAATTAATAGCGCAAGGTAGCAAAGAACGTCCTATTGTATTTACTTCGGCACAAGCTCCCGGAAGCCGTAAACCGGGCGACTGGGGAGGAATCATCCTCTTGGGAAAAGCGCCAAACAATATGGGCGAACAAACCATTGAAGGCGGCGTGCGATCCAATCACGGAGGGAAAGAGGCAAACGACAATTCAGGTATCTTAAGCTATGTTCGTGTTGAATTTGCAGGAATAGAATATTCCCCCGACAACGAAATCAACGGCGTCACGTTTGGTTCGGTAGGTGCAGGCACTCAAGTAGACCATGTACAGGTTTCTTATTCCGGCGACGATTCCTTTGAATGGTTCGGAGGAAGCATGAACGCCAAATACCTCGTCGCTTTCCGTGGTTGGGACGATGATTTTGATACAGACAACGGGTTCAGCGGAAAGATACAGTTTGCCTTTGCTCTACGCGACCCGGAAGTAGGAGACAAATCGGCTTCCAACAGTTTTGAGTCGGATAATAATGCCAACGCATCCAACGGAGAACCGTTCACAAGCGCTGTTTTTGCGAACGTAAGTTTATTCGGACCGGTTTCCGACCCCAACAATTATGTGGAGAAAGCGAGTATTCACGGAAGCACAAGCGGAGGACCGCGTTTTCAGGCTGGGCTTCACTTGCGCCGAAATACACAATTGAGTATCTTTAACTCGTTAATTGCGGCTTTCCCAATTGGGTTGATCATTGAAAACGACAAAAATTCTTCAACTCAAACATGGGCTACCGAAGGAAAACTGAACGTCGCCAATTGCATAATCGCAAACGCTGTCAAGAACTTTCAAGACGCACAATACTGGACAAACAATACGCAATTTAACCCGGCGGAAAATTCGGGCGCTTTTGCCGACAGTTATTTCAACCGTTCCGGAGGCGGAAATCGCAGTTATTCGACAATTTCCGATTTAAAATTATCCGGTAATCCGTTAAATCTCAGCAGTCCTGTCGTTTTCCCAAATTCAGACAGTCCTTTGACGACCGGTGCTGCATGGACAAATACAAAAGTATCGTCCGGCTTTGAAAAAGTAAGTTATATCGGCGCTTTTGCTCCGACCGAAACTGCTTCCAATAATTGGACAACCGGATGGACAAATTTTGATCCGCAAAATACGGTGTATTAACAGATACAATCAACTGCACCGGAAGCAGGAGTTATTACTACAAGTTAAACGCTATTAAAAGATTTTCTTTTCAGGGATGCGAAATTTATAACTTATAAGTTATAAATTTCGCTTTGTGTTTTTTTCTACCGAATAATGAATCGTTAATATTCCTGCTTCACGCAATTTTTTTTTAACATCATTGACCAAACCCATTGGTGTGTTTTTATCAATTTTTAAAACCGCTATCATTTTTTCCTGATCTTCAGTTGGAACTTTTTTCGTTAAGGCTTGCAAACGTTCCGGAATTTCTTCCAATGAAACAAAATCCGAGTTTAGTTGAATGAGAATATCCGTGTTTTTCATCGCTTTTTCATGCGGTTTTCCGATCATTACATAAACGAGCAATGATTTTTCTTTCAGTTTTTGTAATTCGGTAGCAGTCGGCACTTCAAATTGGATCTTCACCGGAACGGAACGCATATTGGTGACAATCATAAAGAAAAATAAAATGGTGAAAATTAAATCAGGTAAGGAAGCGGTATTTAAAGCCGGTACTTCTCTTGATGTCGATTTGCGGAATTTACTCATATCTTTCTCCTTCTTTTGCAGAATCTATTTCCTTTTCGGAAATTTGTAACGGATAAATCGTTCGAATAGCCTCTTGCCGTTCCGGAGAGAGGTGTTTAAAAGATTGATTGAAGAGCGTTTGAGCAGTTTCGTTGCGTAGTTCATTATAAGCAGCCGTCAATTCGTTTAATACGGAAATATAGGTTTGATATTTTGCTTTTCTACTTACTTCCAGCGAAATAACATGTTTAGTTGTAACAGCAAAAATACCTGTTTCCGGTACATCAACAGATTCTTTTTCAGGCAAAAAATCCGAGTTATCCGGATTAGCGATAAACGTTTTACTTAACTCTTTTATATCTTTAAATGGAATTGGTTCATTGTTGTATATCAGCTGATTATCTGAATTTATTGTGAAAGAGAGAAGATTTCTTTCCTGAATATCTTTTCTTTTTTTTAGGATTTCACCGGCCTCTATTGCGTTCATTTTCCGATAAATTCCTGTTCGAGAATCCAAAGAACTTGTGATAAGGAAAAAAATCAGCAGTAAAAAGGCAATATCGGCTGAAGATCCGGAATTGATTTGAGGTATTTTGTACTTTTGACGAGCCATATATGTGCTACCGGTTTTTTTTAAGATAACTCCAGATAATCCCCGTTAAAACGGCTATAAAAGTAATACTTAATAATAAATATATCGTGTACATCCACATATCGGTCAGTTTTAACCAATGATATGTATTTTCAACGCCTTCGTATCCCGAAATATTCAAAATGGTTCCGTCTCCCAATAAATAACCGCTCCCAAAGAACAATCCCAACATTATTCCCCATATCAAAGGTTGAATAATGGATTTGGGGTTGTCTTTCCATTTAAATACGAATTGAATTACGGTAAAAATTAAAGTAATGGAAATACTTATGAATACAATAAGGTATAGCCAATTCAGCAAGATTGAAGTTGCAATTGTATTCTTAGAATCGGAATAAACAATTAAACCATAATAAAACACACCAAAGACCATAATGGAAATTATCATACATATCCACAACACAATCGTCGATATTTTATTGGTATTGATGAGTTTCATTATGGTTTATTGATAATTCTTTTTATATTTGATTACTATATCCAAAATAGCAATGGAATCATTCTCCATCTGATTGACGATTTCCTCAATTTTAGTGAGGATATAATTATAGAAAAACTGCAAAATTAAAGCCACAATCAAACCGCCGACGGTGGTAATTAAAGCCACTTTCATTCCACCCGCAACAATGGCCGGGTTGATGTCTCCATAAAGCTGAATATTATCAAAAGACTTAATCATACCGATTACAGTTCCTAAAAAACCTAAACTCGGTGCAACAGCGATAAACAAGGTAATCCACGAAAGATTTTTTTCCAACAATCCGGCTTGAACACTTCCGTATGAAATAATGGATTTTTCAATAATATCAATATTCTCTTCGGCCCGCGACAAGGCTTGATAGCAGATAGAAGCTACCGGGCCTCGATTACTCCGTGTGATTTCTTTCGCGCTTTCCAAATCACCCGTATCTAATTTATTTTCTACTTTCAATAAAAGTTTTTGTGTATTTATTTGAGAAAGATTCAAATAAATAATCCGTTCCAAACAAAAAGCTAAGCCCACAATCAGGGAAAAAGCGATGAAACTCATAAAAAAAGCGGAACCTTCAATGAATTTGATTTTAATTGCTTGATGGATGGTATTCTCATTCACTGTATTGTCTGCTATATTATTCAATTCCTGAGCCCATCCGATAAAAGGAAAAACATTTATTATAAGTATGACAAGTAAAAGCAGGATAAGGATTCTTTTCATATATTTTTATAAAACTAAACGGGAAGCGGAGTACATGAAATTTAAATCAACAATTATTATTCTAATTTCTCAATTCCAAAGTTACGCTACAAAGGTAAATAATCTTTTTTAATTGTCAACTAAAACCACCGGTTTAAATACACTATTTGTAATTCATCAGTCTCAAACTAATTAAAATCACGATCAATGTCACTCCCACGTCGGCTGTGATAGCCAACACCAAATTGCTGAATCCGAAAAAAGCCAATAAAACAAAAATAATTTTTACGGCAATCGCGCCGAATGTATTCCTCTGAATGGTTTTAACTGTTTTTTTGGCAAGACGAATAAGGAAAGGAAGCAACGATAAATTATCGTTCATCAAAGCAATATCTGCAATTTCAATCGCCGTATCGCTTCCTGCTGCTCCCATCGCTATCCCAACGGTAGAAGAAGCTAATGCAGGAGCATCGTTCACACCATCACCTACCATAGCCACATATTTATATTTTTTTTCCAAATCTCTTATTTTTTGCGCTTTATCCTGTGGCAATAAACCGCCGAATACGTTTTTAATATTCACCTGGCCGGCTACATATTGTGCCGCTTGTTGATTATCACCGGTTATCATTACGGTTTCAACCCCTTGAGTTTGTAAATTCCGAATCGCATTAGCGCTACTCGGTTTAATCTCGTCGGTGAGTCCGATTACACCCTTTATTTCTTCTTTACAACTGACGATAACACTGGTTTTTCCCTGTGATGCCAATTGAGTAATGATTTTTTTTATTTCTTCGCCAACGTGTTGATACTTTTCTATAAAATCAACTTTTCCAACCAAGACCATTTCGTTATTACAAACCAGACATCTGGCTTTAGCGCCTTCACCTACAACACTTTCGAAAGATTTGACTTCATGCGGTTCAACGCCTTCTCTTTTAGATGCATCCACAATAGCCTGCGCCAACGGATGTTCGGAAAACAATTCCGTACCGGCTCCACAACCCAATAATTCTTCCCTGTCGTTTTCATTCAGCGGAATTATATCCGATACAATGGGCTTCCCATAAGTAATTGTTCTGGTTTTATCTAATCCGATCGCTTTTATTTCGGCCATAGATTCAAGAAATTTTCCGCCTTTTATCAATGCTCCTTTGGACGAAGCATTTCCAATAGCTGCATAAATAGCAACAGGAGTGGAAATAACCAAAGCGCAGGGACATGAAATGACCAATAAAGTAATCGCTTGCTTCAACCAGTGCTGAAAATCCAACTGAAAAACAAAAACAGGAATAACGAGTAATAAAACAGCCGAGAGAATAATCAACGGCGTATAAACATTTGCAAACTTTTCAATAAATTTTTGAGCGTTCGATTTATTGTTCTGCGACTGACAGGTCAATTCAATAATCTTTGAAAAAGTCGAATCTTTATGTTCTTTGGTTGTTTTGACTTCTATAAAACCATTTTTATTCAGAGTTCCGGCAAAAACGCTATTTCCTTTTACTTTAAAAACCGGAACAGGCTCACCCGTGATAGGCGATTCATCTACTGAAGTTTCACCTTCTTCTACAAGGCCGTCTAAAGGAATCTGATCGTGCGGCTTTACCTGAATAATCGTTCCGATTTTCACTTGGTCGATAGGGACGCTTGCTCCGATAGCTTTGATGAATGCCGTTTTGGGAGCGCTACTCACCAGCTTGTCTAATGCCGACATGCTATTTTCAATCCCGATATCTTCCAATTTTTCCCCTAATACATAAAGGACGATTACAATAGAAGCTTCCGGATATTCTTTGAGATAAAATGCAGCCGCAACTGCAATCAGCATCAAAAGATTAATACTTCCGAAATTAAATCGTAAAAGAGATTTTAACCCGTTCCATAAGATTTCATAACCGACAATTAAAATAAATAGACCGTAAATAACAGGAGCATAAGGAAATGGAATATGAACTCCCGTAAGTGAAAGTATCTCTAAAATAATTGCGAAACCAACAGCAACAAGTAAATAAACAAATTTTTTATCGTGGAAAGGTAATTTCATAACGGGCCAATTAATTCAGTATAAATCTTTGTGAGTGAAAATAAACATAAAATCCATAAATTAACAGTTATTCTTACTTTGTTTATCAATAAAAGGATGCAATTTACCATCATTAATCAAATAATAATCCAAAATAGTCATAGCCGCCATAGCTTCCACAATGGGCACTGCTCTGGGAAGAACACAGGGATCATGCCTCCCCTTTACCTCTAATATAAATTCTTCTCCCAGATTGTTCACGGTGATTTGTTTTTTCAGTAACGTAGCTACCGGCTTGAAAGCAACGCGGAAATAAATATCTTCACCATTGGAGATGCCGCCTTGAATACCTCCGGAATGATTGGTTTTAGTTCCTATCTTTCCATTTGCTTTCCGATAAAACAAATCATTCGTTTCCGAACCTTTTTTATGTATCTCGGCGAATCCCATTCCATAATCAAAACCTTTGGCGGCATTGATGCTAAGCATAGCGCTTCCCAAAGCCGCATGCAGTTTTCCAAAAACAGGCTCGCCCAGCCCGGGAGGAATTCCTTTACATACGCAAGAAATCACTCCGCCTATTGTATCTCCCTCCGATTTAACTCGTTGAATAAGCTCTATCATTTGATTTGCGCGATCTAAATCAGGACAACGAACAGGCGTTTTTTCTATATTATTGAAATTTAATTCGGAATAAGGTCGATTTAATTGAATCGTTCCGACCTGAGAAGTATAAGCAACAACAGATATTCCAATTTTTTTCAGCGCTAATTTAGCAATAGCGCCGCCCACTACCCTGGATATACTTTCACGTGCAGACGACCTCCCTCCTCCCCTATGCTCCCTGACTCCGTATTTACTTTGATATGTATAATCGGCGTGAGACGGACGAAAAACATTTTTCAAATCTTCATAATCGGAAGAATGTTGATTGGTGTTGTGAACAATAAAACCAACAGGAGTTCCGGTTGTTTTTCCTTCATAAATACCGGAAAGAAATTTAACTTCATCCGGCTCTTTACGAGACGTCGTTAAATCGGATTGCCCCGGTCTACGCCGGTTCAGCTCGCTTTGTATAAAATCCGTATCCAGTAAAATACCCGCAGGGCAACCGTCGATCACTCCGCCGATAGCGCCTCCATGCGATTCGCCAAAAGAAGTCAACCGGAATATTAGACCAAACGTATTCATTAAATTTCACTGCATCCGCATCCGTTTTTGTTCTCCGCACTGTCGCAGCTACTACAGTCACAACCTCCGTGAGGATGTGTCAAAGCAGCTATTTCTTCCGCTGTAGCTTCGTGAACGTCAATCACTTCCCCGTCGAAGTGCAGCGTTTCACCGGCCAACGGATGATTAAAATCCATCACTACCACGTCCGGTTTGATTTCCAAAACAGAACCAATTAAACGATTGCCTTGCGCATCCATCATAGGTAAGGTTTCGCCTTCGGTAATTCTTTCTTTATCAAACTTTCCATCTATTTCGAATACATTTTTGGGTAATTCCACTACATTTTCCTCAATATATTCGCCGTACGCTTCTTGGGGGAGCAAGGAAAAAGAAAATTTATCCCCTACCTGCAAGCCTTCAATATTTTTTTCAAAAGCTTCAAGCATCATACCCATGCCATACATAAACGATAACGGACGTTCCTTAGTAGCACGCTCCATCAATTCTTGCTCCCCATTTTCTTCCACCGTTAAATCATATATCAATGATACGAACTTGTCTTCAGAAATTTTCATATTTTGTCTTTATTTTTTGAATTAATCCGACAAAGGTAAGCAATAATCTTCAGATTAACGCTTTTTTCAATTTATTAAGCGCCTGATCCAAAATTATTCTCGGACAACCTACATTCATCCGCATAAATCCGCGTCCTTCTTCTCCAAACATTTCGCCGTCGTTTAACGCTAATCCGGCTTTTTCTATAAATAAGGAATTTATTTCTTTTTGTTTCAAACCCAATTCCCTGCAATCCAACCAAACTAAAAAAGAGGCTTCCGGAATAAATGCCTTTATTTGAGGGATATTTTCTTTCAGGAAAGAATCGACAAATCTCACATTTTCTTCAAGATACCGAAGCATTTGTTTTCTCCATTCAAATCCATTATTATAAGCATATTGTGTGACTATATAAGCAAAAAGATTTCCCTCATTCAGTTCGCAGGCATGAAGAAAAGAATAGAAACTCTCGCGTAATTTCGCATCCGGAACAATCGAATAAGAACTTACAATTCCTGCCGTATTGAACGTTTTAGAAGGCGCCATGAAAGTGATACTGTTCTGCCTGGCCTGTTCGGAAACCATAGCAAAAGGAATATGTACATGTCCGAACAGAGCCATATCCGAATGAATTTCATCCGAAATGACCAAGATATTATTTTCATAACAGATTTCGGCTAATTCTTCCAAAGTAGCTCTATCCCAAGTAATTCCAATCGGATTGTGGGGATTCGATAAAATCAATAACTTACAATCTTTGTCGATGACGTTACGCAATCCGTTCAAATTCATTTTGTACTGACGATTTTCTTCTATTAAAGGATTAAAAACAACCCTGCGGCGATGCATCATCGGAACTAAACGGAACGGGTGATATACAGGCGGTTGAATAATCACTTTATCGTTCGGATTAGTAAATTGCATAATACAAAAAGCAATTCCTTTCACAATGCCGGGAATATAGGAAATCCATTCTTTTTCAATTTTCCAGTCATAATTTTTTTTCACCCAATTGATAATCGACAAATAGTAATCTTCGGAAGGTATTGTATATCCGTAAATACCTTTATCACAACGTTCTTTTAAAGCGTCAATAATAAAATCGCCACATTTAAAATCCATATCCGCTACCCAAAGCGGAATTAAATCCGGTTTTCCGAACCGCTCTTGCAGCAAGTCCGTCTTCAAAGCATTAGTACCTTTTCTATCAATAACTTCATCAAAATTATATTGTTTCATTTTCTTTTTTTTTGCAAAAGTAGTAAAATATTTCCAAAGAACCGGAAGAACCGGAAGAGTTAAGAACTAAGAGTTAAGAACTAAGAACTAAAAGTAAGGCGCGAAAGCGCGAAAGCGCGAAAGCGCGAAGGCACGAAAGGGCGAAAGCGCGAAAGCGCGAAAGCGCGAAAGCGCGAAGGCACGAAAGCACGAAAGCGCGAAAGCGCGAAAGCGCGAAGGCGCGAAAGCGCGAAAGCACGAAAGCGCGAAGGCACGAAAGGGCGAAAGCGCGAAGGCGCGAAAGCGCGAAAGCACGAAAGCGCGAAAGGACGTTACGGCGGCCTGAAAGGACGCAACTTTCATAACCGCAGGTCAACGACCTGCGGAACGAACGGGCTCCGCGCACCCGCTGCCTGAAAAGGCAGGACAAAGCAAG
>JAIRLY010000221.1 GCA_031259075.1 Dysgonamonadaceae bacterium
GTTTAATCCTTTCCGGCATATTGTCAAAGATCGGCGAATAAATGATGCAGGGTATATGATTGTTGCTGATTGACATATCGTACTTTTGCTGTCCGGCAACTGCTCCGTGATCGCCCAGAATGACGAAGATTGTGTTTTGAAACCATGCCTCTTTTGAAGCGCTTTCGATAAAAGTGCGGAGACTGTTGTCAGCAAATGCAATCATTCGTTTTCCGTCCGTGTCGGCACAATCCCGAAATTTTTCCGGTACAACAAACGGAGGATGATTGCTGACCGTCAGGAAAGTCGCCATAAACGGGCTGTCTTTTTTAGATATCTCGTTTAACTCTTTGAGTCCATATTCAAACATAAAATCGTCCTGCACTCCAAAATTATTGACCACCTTTTTGCTCGGATAATCGTACAGCGAATATATCCTGTCAAAGTTATTATCCAGCAGAAACGAATTCATATTGTCATAGTTAGGGTTGCCCGTTACAAAGAAAACATTCCGGTACCCGTGCCGGCGCAAATAACAGGGCAATCCCGTATATTTTGTACTTTTCACTTCCATCATGGGTTTGTTGAACAGCGCCGGAAAAGCGTACAGAGTCGAAACAATACCGTTATTCGTGTGTATGCCCGAAGAATAAAAATTCTCAAAATAGTACGATTGTGAAATCAGTTCATTAATAAACGGCGTTAAACTTTTACCTTTATATTCGTATTGCAGACGGTCTACCGACATCGATTCCATTAAAATTATCACAACATTGGCTTTTTTAACTGTTCCTGTTGTTTCTATTTGCCGGTTGAGCGGATATTTTTCGTCGCTGCAAACAATTCCCAATTCTTTTTGTACCAAATGAATTGCTGTTTCGACGCTCATTAGATTATTGACATTGTTTTGCTGTTTTTTATTTGCCGAATAACTTTTTAAAAGATAAAATACAGGATTTATTCCTAATTGATTAAAAAACGCATTGTTTGAAAAATAAGCATATCCCACACGTAAGGGATATCTCTGGAATGAACCGCGTATGCCGGCAAAACAAATACACCATATTAATATGGTAACGGGTATTAAAAACCGAATTTTATAATTATGCTTTGATCTATTGGACGTTATTCTCTTTGTCAATTTCCTGCCGAAATATATAACTGCAAAGGAAAACAACAAAATTGAAACGGCAACAAGAATAAAATAAGGATAATACGATTTTTCCTGAAAGATTAAACCCGTTGTTGCCTGCCCAAACTCAAACCAGTTCAAGGCTGAAGCATCCAGATGTGTAAAAAAATATGAAAAATATGGAATGTCTGCTATCTCGATAGTGAAAGACAATGAATATAAGACAATAAAGAAAATGTTACATACAGTGATCAATATTTTCGGAATTTTGCTGAAAAACGAAAATACGCTTAACAATATCAGCGGAAACACAATGATATAGGAAGCTATGAGATTGTCGAACTGTAAACCGGCGATAAATGCTCTTAGAAATAAATACCCCAGATTTTCGACATCTGCAAAATTGCCCATATTTGTGAAACACAGAACAAACCTGAATATCATAAAACATACCATCCCCAAAACATGGACAGACAAAAGATAGCGCAAAACGGCAACGGAAATTTTCATAATCAACAAGTATTAAAATTATTAATTTGATATGTGAACAGTTCGTATATCAGAGATTTATGTGAAGAAATATTTCATTTGTTACAACATGTTTAATTTTAAATTTACGGATGCGAAAATAACACATTTTTTTAATTACAACAAAAACAGTATAAAACGGGAATAAAAAAAGTCGCCATATTATTATATGTATAACAATATGGCGATTTTGTATAATACAAAAAGTCTCTACTTATATTCTGCGTATAGTGTGTGCTTTCTTTCTCTTTCTCTTGACCCCTATGTGGGTATATGCAGGCAAAGTGCGACACATGTAGGTCAAACAGTTCAAAAACAGTTAAAAGCGGATTTTGGACGAAATTTTAGTCTTGTAGAAAAGACAGAAAAAAGGTACAAACTGACAAAGTTTGTAACCCAAATCGTACCTCTTTGCAAAGGACAAAAATGGGGGTACGAATTGTCCGAAATTATCTTGTTATTGTCTGATATTATCTATGTTACATAAGACCAGGATAGCAAAAAAGGCAGTAATTTTGTAATTAAAAAAATAGAATATGCGAAGTACATTTAAAGTACTCTTTTACATGAAGAAAGATAAAAAGAAAGCAAACGGGAAGGTTCCTCTGTTCATTGAAATTACACTCGCCATAGCCAATGACTTGCCAACTGGAAAGAGTGGAAATTCTGCACGATGTCAACTACAAACTTCACGAATAGAATAGGGAAATATTTGAGAGTCCGGAACAGGGACTAACTCCATTTTTCCTGCTCGTTTTTTTTTACGTGTTATTTATGGAATAATTTGTACTTTCGTGCGTTTTTCTAATGATATAAACGTTTGGTTGTTACAAACAGAGTATCGAATTGATTTGGAAATATTTATAGAAGTTATTGTTATGTTGTTCGCAGATAGAATTAGACGATTAAGAGATGAAATGCAGATGTTGCGATGGCAATTTGCCGCAACAAAGGATATTGATGCGCCTCCATTTAGTAAAATTGAGCGTGGCAAATGCCATGCAAAACACGAACAGGTTATTGCTATTGCCGAAAGTTTTAAGGTAAATCAGAATGATTTTTTGAATCATTGGCTTGTCAACCAAGTGGCAGCAGTTGTGGCAAACGAAAAAGAGTTGTCGAATGAGGTGTTGAAATTAGCAAAAGAAAATAGAAAACTTAATTTTATAAAATAAAAAATATGGATAGAGCATTAAACGTGGATAGATTATCTGTTAGTCAGATATTATCTGAAAAAGAACGAATATATTTGATACCAGAATATCAACGCCCTTATGAGTGGGACGAAGACAAATGCAAAACTTTGTGGGATGATATTTTGGAGTTTGCAATGCCAGATAATAATACAGATAGTTTCAAAGACCAGGATGAGTATTTTCTTGGTTCTATTGTTACATTTATCAATGAAGATAAAGTAATGGAAATTATTGACGGACAACAACGAATTACAACATTGCTATTGTTGTTGAGGGCAATTTACGCAAGATTAGAACCTGCGAAAGATAAAAGTAGTGAAGGTGTAAAACGACAAATTGAACCGTGTATTTGGCAAACAGACAAAATTACAAAAGAACCTGACAAGGATAAACTTCGCATTGACACCAAAGTTGCGACAGACAAAGATAGAGATGCTTTTATCAATATCCTGAAAAATGGGAAAGCAACAGGCAAAGATAACTACTCAAAAAATTATCAACTGTTTCAAGATTGGATTGAAGAATATGCCAAAACTTATCCAACGTATTTTTATGATTTGTGCGTGAGAATTTTGGAAAATTGTATTTTGTTGCCTATTGATTGTGGCTCACAAGATGTTGCTTTACGGATTTTTACAACATTAAATGATAGAGGTATGCCACTATCCGACTCTGATATTTTCAAAGCACAACTTTATAAATATTACAGTACAGACAATCGGCAAGATGCTTTTATTCAAAACTGGCAAGATTTATCAGAAATTTGCGACGAGATGTCAAAATACCAAAAAGCAAATTCAAATGCGATTGACGAAATTTTCACGCTGTATATGTATTGGTTGCGAGCAAAAAACGGCATAAAAGATACAACTGTTCCCGGTTTACGAAAATATTTTGAACACAATAAATATGAAAAATTGAAAAATGATACTGTAATGAATGACGTAATTTCGTTGTCTAATTTTTGGAGAATTTTGTATGAAAAAGAATTAGATAATAATTTTGGCGTATCAGAAGAAACATTTAAATATATTCATTGTTTGGAATATTTTCCTAATGCTTTTTGGAAATATAATCTTACCATATTTTACTTTGCAAATAAAAATCAAGAAAACAAACTCAATGAAGCGGATTTTTGTGAGTATGTAAAGAAAACTCTTGCTTTTTGTTACGTTTCCTATATTATCACTCCGACCGTTTCAAAATTGAAGAATGCATCAATTCCTGTATTTGTAGAGATTGCACATAAATCCACATTTTCTTTTCCTGTTTTCAGTAACGAAGATTTTTCACGCAGTTTCCATAATATTTATACTCAATCAAAAATGATGATTAAGCCGTTATTACTTTGGGAAGCGTATCAAATTTCAAATCAACCGATTTTAAGCAAAGATATAAAATTGGAAATTGAACACATATTGCCTAAAAATTGGCAATCAGGAAATTATCAGG
>JAIRLY010000308.1 GCA_031259075.1 Dysgonamonadaceae bacterium
GTATTGCGTTTGTATTGCAAATGCACCCAGTTATGGTATCTGTTCCAATACTGTGAACTGTGAAAAACTATTGGAAAATGCCGGATATTTTCCGAACTTTGTCCCCTGAAAAGAAAAAATTTCATGGACAAGTATCGCCAAATGTACAACGAAAATTTCTTGGGGACATCCGATGTATCCATCTTGAAATTCTACTATGCCAGCTTCAAAATACAGCAAGGCAAAGGGAAGGTTTCGGATGTTGGCGCTTTCCTGTATGAGTGTGCAAGAATATCCGATGATACGAACCTGCTGCTGAAGTTGTTTGGCTTTCTTCCGCTTCTCAATTTGTGCTTTGGAACAGGAAAGGAACAAAAGCGGATAGCCGAGATAATCAGGACAAAACGTGAAAATGTCGAGAAATTATTCTTGCAGGATAATGTTTCAGATGAAGACATTACAGCTTTACTTTATAATATACCTCCAATCAGTCAGACCAACTCCCTAATGACTAAGGAGGAATCCCTGCAATTAGTAAAAGAGTACATCTTAAAGTGTTATTCCATTCAGGGCAAGAAGCAATTGGGTGACCGGATTTTCGGTTATCTTTTAAAATCCGAACTCTTGCAGGCATATACACCGGAAGAACGCTTATCTGCATGGCATACGTTCATCGGCAACGATATTGCTCCATCCGATACCAAATTACATGCTAATCCGAGATTGAATCGTAGTCGTATTGACAACCTTACCCTTTCCGAACATCTGGAATCCATCCTTGATTTTTACAACGAAATCGGACTTGAAAAAGCCGTCGCTATCATCCGCAAAGACATAGAAAAATTGTCCGCTAAAGCCTGAATTTCCATACAATTATAACACCCGCTTAGAATCAAAATTGTCCCGACTTGTGAGTGTTTGTCCTGCATTGTCCCATACGGGCAACTTGCTTATTTTCAATATTTTTCTTACATATATTTGTCCCTCGAAATTTTTAAAACTATTAGAAAATGAGAAGGACTTTTACAAAATTCCGGCAAAAACCGGAAAAAGAGAAAACAGCTGAGGACTGTATTTCTCTCGAAAATTTGTCGCCGGTTGATAAGGCGATGAATAATTTGATTAAGATGAAAGAGGCAACCAAAATTTTGAGAGCTTCTGCTCCTACCGTTCGCAAATACGCGAGAATGGGACATTACAAAGAGTATCACTTTGGTGAAAAACTTGTTTTCTACGACAAGGAGGAAATATTGAATTTTATCCTGAACCGGAGTATCAACCCTTAAGAATCCTAATCCCATGAAAGAAGAAAACAAGGATTCGGGGCTGTACATCCGAGTGGGTACGACTCTCTATAAGATTGTCCGCCGTCCCCTGATGAGCGGTGATTTTATAGAAGAACGCCGGGTGTGGAATTATGAAACCCTGCGGCAAGACCATTCCAAAGATTTTATTTCCCGGATTGAGAAATACGACGGCTTTTGTTCCGTTCCCGACCATATCAATTACAAGCGCAGTATCGGCACATTCCTGAATCAGTATGAGCCGATTCCGAATAGACCGGAAATGGGCGATTGTCCTTTGATATTGGATTTTCTTACTCATATTTTCGGTGAACAGTTGGAAATGGGATTGGACTATTTACAGTTACTCTATCTCAAACCATTGACCAAACTCCCGATTATCCTTTTGGTTTCCAACGAACGGAACACCGGCAAAACCACTTTCCTGAATTTCTTGAAAGCGATTTTTGCTGGAAATATGACTTTCAACACCAACGAGGATTTTCACAGTCAATTCAATTCCGACTGGGCGAACAAATTGATTGTCGGCGTCGATGAAGCTTTGCTTGACCGCAGGGAGGATTCGGAACGCATCAAGAATTTGAGTACCGCTCTTTCCTACAAAGCGGAAGCCAAAGGCAAAGACCGTCAGGAAGTAGAGTTTTTTGCCAAGTTTATTTTGTGTTCTAATAACGAGAGCTGTCCGATTATCGTAGAAAAAGGCGAAACCCGCTATTGGGTACGTAAAATCCATCCCATTGAGAAGAAAGATACAGAAATGTTGGAGAATCTGAAAAAGGAAATTCCACAGTTCCTGTACTTCTTAAAGAACAGGGAACTAAGCACAAAGAAAGAATCCCGCATGTGGTTTCGTCATGATTTGCTGGTTACCGATGCTTTACGCCGGATTATCACACATAATCGTGGAAAAGTGGAAAACGAGATGATTCATATTATTTCCGACCTGATGCAGATACAAGGAGCGGAAGAATATCAATTTTCCGTCAATGATTTGTTTGATATGGTCAGGCGGACAGCCATTTCAACCGATACCAATCAAATCCGGAAAATATTGCAGGATAAATGGCAGCTTCAACCGAAACCGCCAACCTATTATACGGCTTGTATCTTCGGTTGCAATGGCGAAATACTACCCTTGCCCGGTAAAACGGCAAGAGTGTATTGCATCTCAAAAAAGCAATTGGACGAAATTCTGTCAGAATGTTAGAAGCATGTTTTAGTTCATTGATTTATAACAAATAATAAGTCTTACAAAATTCTAACAAATCACTTACAAACTAACAAATGGCAAACCGAACAAAGTATCAGGCTTGTTAAGAGAATGTAAGACGGGTAAATTTCTGATAGGCAATAAATAAAATGTCACTTCTAACAATATTACAAATTTTCAGGAATTAGTTTCTAACCGGAACAGTTCCCCGGAAAAGAAAAATAACAACAAATTAAACACAACATTATGAATAAGTCAAATGAAATATCAATCAAACAATATTTAGCAAATATAAACATCCATCCGATAAAGGATTACGGACATTACGGCATGTACCATTGTCCATTCCGTAATGATAATAATGCAAGTTTCAAAGTCGATTACAATAAGAATGTGTGGCATGACTTCGGAATAAACGAAGGCGGGACAATGATTGACCTTGTGAT
>JAIRLY010000314.1 GCA_031259075.1 Dysgonamonadaceae bacterium
GGTATGGAAGGCAACGGCATCAGTCAGGGACAACGCCAGCGGCTCTTGATAGCTCGCGCGGTATATAAAAATCCTGATTTCCTGTTTTTTGATGAAGCGACTAATTCGTTGGACGCCAACAATGAACGGATTATTATAGATAATCTGCTCGAATTTTATCGAAGTAAAACGGTAGTGATTGTGGCGCACCGTTTAAGTACGGTTCAACATGCGGATAATATCATCGTTCTGGATAAAGGTACAATCATTGAGGAAGGAACACACAGGGAATTGACGGAAAAACGGGGAGCCTATTATACATTGGTAAAAAATCAGTTGGAATTAGGAACTTAAAAATTAACAGTTAAAAACTAAGAAGAAAAATTTTTAGTTTTCGTTTATGAAAGAAGAAGAAAAAATAGAATTGCGTAGCGAAGAATTTCAGGAAATACTTGGAAGTGTTCCGTCATGGATTTTGCGGTGGGGAATAACGTTGTTGGCGGTTGTAGTTGGACTACTTTTGATCGGAAGCACCGCTATTAAGTATCCTGATGTGATTTCCGCCCGTATCGTCCTTACCGGAATGAACCCGCCGGCAGGTATTGTCGCCCGTTCATCGGGGAAATTGAAGGAATTGTTGGTTGGAGATAATCAGGACGTAAAAGCTGGAGACTATTTGGCAGTGATTGATAATCCTGCCCGTACCCAGGATATCGAAACCCTACAAATTTACATTAACGATTTGGATTTGGAACAGAATGCTTTACCGGCGCTTCCCGGGAAAGATTTGCAAGTGGGAAATTTGCAAATATTGTATGCCAATTTCTACATTACACTTTTTGAATATCTCGAATACAAACGTTTGCTGTATTATCTGCAAAAGACAGCTATGACTAAGGAACGAATTATTCAATATAAACAACAATACGAGAATTTGTTGCGCCAACAAAAGATTACATGGGAACAATTTTCCCTTGTTCAAAATCAATACCAACGGGATTCATTGTTGCATATCAGCGGAGTTATCTCCAAGGAAGAATTGGAAAAATCGAAGACTCAGTACCTGCAAAGTGTTTTAGCTTGTGAAAATATGCAGTCTTCCGTCAATAATATGCAAATACAGATTGCTCAGTTGAAAGAATTGCTGCTGGATACCGGCCAGCAAGATGTTGAAAAATTCAACGGGCTTTACACGCAACTTTTGTCGCTTATTTCGCAAATCAAAACAGAAATAGGAGCATGGGAGTTAAGTTTTGCATTGAAAGCCCCAATGGATGGAAAAATCATTTTCACGAATTATTGGACAGTCAACCAAAATGTTCCGGCTGGTGGCGAAATATTCAGCATCATTCCGGCAGGCGATTTTCAGGTGATTGGCAAAGCCCTGCTTCCGGTTGCACGGTCGGGCAAAGTAGAAGCAGGGCAGAAAGTGAATATTCGTTTGGAAAATTTCCCTGAAAATGAATACGGCATTCTTCGTGGAACCGTGCAGAATATTTCCTTGATGCCTGCTCAAAGCGGTGAATCCGTTTATTACACAGTAGAAATAGCTCTTCCCCATCGACTTCTTACTACCTACAAAAAGGAACTACCTCGTTTGCCGAATATGCAGGGACAAGCGGATATTATCACGGATGACATTTCATTATTGGAAAGATTAGTATTACCTCTGAAAAGAATTATTTCAGAGAACTAATTATTATGACTAATCTGGATTCAATATAATAGCTTCTACTATTTTAATATAAAATTCTCACAAGTAGAGGCGCAAAAGTTTAGTACGGATTTTTTCCGAGTGAGTATTGATTTGTAAAATGAATATATAATCGATTGATTATAAGGAATAAACCCAATTGTCCAGTCAGTAAAGGACATTCAAAACAGTTTGCCAAACAACTGTTTGCAAAGAGGCTGAATTTACAATTTAATCAACATTCCGCCGGCAACTTCTTTTGCTTTGTTTTTTCCTTGCAATTCCTCTACGATTGTTAATCCGAAATTCAGAACGAATCCCGGGCCTCGTCCGGTGATGATATTTCCGTCTTTTACTACCGGAAGCTCCACAACAGTAGCGCCTTGCAATGTATCTTCAAATCCGGGATAAGCCGTTGCTTTTTTGTTTTGTAATAAACCTAAACCGCCCAAAATCAATGGAGCGGCACAGATTGCAGCTATTTTTTTATCTTCGGTCGCATACTGTTTCAGTAATGTTTTCAATCCGGCATGAGCATTTAAATGACTTGCTCCGGGCATTCCTCCGGGTAAAACCAGCATAGCGCCGTTGGAAAAATCAACTTCCGAAAACAGTTTATCGGCTGCAACCGGAATATGATGAGCTCCTGTAACTATATTTTTACCGGTAATAGATACGGTAGTCACGTCCAATTCTCCCCGACGTAAAATGTCGATAACGCCGACGGCTTCTGTTTCTTCAAAGCCATCTGCTAAAAAAATAAATACTTTCATGATAAGTTGAATTATAGATTGTTTATTTTTAACGTATATATATAGGTAATTGTTCCGATTTGATTTTGAGTTCCGCTGATGGCATTGAATTTGGTTTTTCGAGCGGCTTCCAGGGCGGCTTTTCGCAGATTTGAATTTTCAATATTCGTTCCTTTCAACCGGACTTTCGCATTGATAACGTTTCCTTTGGGATCGACCGTTATTTCTACAACAATCGTTCCTTCTTCCTGAACAACGTAATCGGGACGTTGTAATCCGCCGTCTCTCAACGATCTTCCGCTTAAATCGAAATCTCCGATTCCGCCCATTCCCGTATAAGATCCTGCAGGTGCATTTCCTTGTGGGCTTCCTTGATTCCCTTTGCCGGATTCTGCAATCCCTTCGTTTCCTTCAGGAGTGTTTCCCTTTCCGAAAACGCCCGACATTTGCCGGTTGATGGCTTCTCGCCGGCGTTGATCTTCTGCTAAACGGCGCTCTTGTTCGATAGATTTTTCATCTTGTTTGCGAACTTCTTTATTCGCAGTTTCCACTACTGCTGTTTGTTCCGTTTGTTGAGTAATGAGCGGAGGCTTTTTTACTGCTTCTACTTTCGGAATATTTTCTTTTGCCGGCATTTTGCCGGCATTATTTTCCGGTTTCGGCTCAAAAGTTCCGGCAGCCCAATCGACAGTTCCAAAATTGATCCGGACGCCTTCCTCCTGAGTTTTCATTTCTGTTTGAAAAAAAAGAAGCGAAAGAATCAGAGCGAGAATCAGACAGAGGACGGCTGAACTCGTAAATCCCATTATTTGTTCTTTTGTCGCTTTCATTTCATTGAGGACGTGTTACCAAAATCATTTTGAAATTATTCCGGTTTGCTATATCCAATATTTTCACGACTTCGGCATAAGGAATTGTTTCGTCGGCATAAAGCGCCACATACATTTCGTTGTTTCGATTGTAACTGTCTTGCAAGAATGGGACGATTTCTTCAAAATCCACCTGTTTTTCTTTTTGATTTCCAAAAGCGACATAATAATTCAGGTTCTTATCAATCGTAACCCGCGACAAGGGTTTGGCAGAAGTTTGTTGAGCGCTTTGCGGCAGAATTACTTTAATAGCATTCGGTACGACTACGGTAGAGGTAATCATAAAGAATATAAGTAATAAAAAAATCATATCCGTCATCGACGCCATATTAAAATCCGCGTTCGCTTTTCTTATTCTCTTAATTCCCATTTCCCAATTATTTAGTTGATTCAGCCGGTTCGTTTAGTATGTCCATAAAATCCATTGTATGGGCTTCCATTTTAGTAATGATACCATCTACTTTCGCCACCAGATAATTATAAGCAAACAATACGGGAATCCCGACGGAAAGGCCGGCGACTGTTGTCACTAACGCCTGATAAATACCGGACGATAATAGCGTAATGTCCACATTATTTCCGGCATTGGCCATGTCGAAAAAAGCGCGCACCATACCGGTTACTGTTCCGAAAAAGCCCAGCATGGGCGCTATTGCCGCAGTAGTGGCAATCCATGCAAATCCTTTTTCCATTTTTGCCACCTCGATATTCCCTACATTTTCGATGGCAATCAGAATATCGTTCAGAGGGCGTCCCAGCCGTTGAATCCCTTTTGCAATCATTCTGGAATAGGGCGTGTTGGCTTTTTGACAAAGTTTCTCTGCAGATTTAATATTTCCCTCGTGGACATAATCTTTGATACGTTCCATAAAAGATTCGTCTTCTTTCGTTATTCTATTGATAACCAATATTCTTTCAATGAAGATTCCAAAGGCGAAAAAAAACAAAAGTACAATCGGAATCATGACCCATCCTCCTTTGAAAGCGAGATCGAGAATGTTTATTTTGACTGTTGTTGTTTCGGATACCACAGTGGATGCAACCTCTGTAAGTCCCTCTTGAATAAAAAGTAATAGACTCATTTTGTTTACTTGTTTACTTTTACTAATTTTACAACGCAAAGTTAGCATTAAATTTTCAGATTACCCACAAGCGAATAAAAATAGATGAAAGACAAAAGACAGAAGGAAATAGACATAGACAGGGAAGATAAAAAGATGTCTTTCGGTCTTATAAGTCTGTGTTTATCTTCTTTTATCAAATGTTTTATAAGTTATCATTTTTTCATCATTTAATATAACAAAATGTTTAGTAAAGAATTATTAACGAATGAAATTCCCGTATTAAATTTACGAGATACAGGCAATTTTTCTCTTTCGCAGATGGAAGATTATAAGTTGAAACATCTTCCGGTAGTGAGTGAAGGGAAATATTTGTTTCTGATTTCGGAAAAAGATATTTTCGGTATGGAAAATCCGGATGATTCCGTCGAAAACAGAAGCCGATACGCTCCCTGCGTATCTGAAAATACTTGTATTTTGGAAGTTTTGCAGATTGTAAATCACAATCGTTTAACCGTTTTGCCCGTTGTAAATTCCCAAGGAGAATACTTAGGCTCAATTACGTTGGACAGATTGCTTGAAAAATTGGGTGAACTTTGTAATACCGGATATAAAGGCGCTTTGATTGCATTGGAGTTGAATCTACCGGATTATTCGCTTTCCCAAATGATACATTTGGTAGAACAAAACAACGCTAAGGTGTTGAATGTTTTTTCTTTTATAGAAGAAAAAACAAATAAACAGATTGTTTTGCTGAAAATTGATTTGGAAGATGCGTCGCATGTGTTGAGGAGTTTGGAACGGTTTAATTATCCGGTAAGATATTATTCTCAAAAACAATTGCTTACCGACGAAATTATGCGCAGTCGTCTGAACGAGCTAATCTTCTATTTAGAGTTATAAATTAAGCGGCGCCAAAATAAATAATTTGTGATGATTTTATAAAACTAATAATTCTTAAATTTATGAAAGTCGGAGTATTTGGCAGTGATTATCTGGCAGGAAAACAAAATGACGTCAAAAGTCTTTTTGATTATTTGAGAAAAAAGAAAGCGGAAATTTGGATTGAGAAAAAATTTCAAAATTATCTTTCCAAAACATTTGCTTTCACACCTCAGATAGACGGAATTATCAATCAGGAAGATTTTCCTCTGGATATGGTTTTTAGTTTAGGGGGTGATGGAACTTTTCTTCGTACTGCTGCTTGGGTAGGTCGTCAGAACATTCCTGTTTTAGGTATAAATACAGGCCGGTTGGGTTTTTTAGCGGATATCAGCGTTTCGGAAATTAACGAAACATTGAACGAACTCTTTCGGGGTGATTACCGGTTGGAAGAAAAAAGTCTTTTGCAACTAAAATCTTCCGTTCAATCTTGTGGACAACACAATTCGGCTTTAAATGAAATCGCTATACTGAAACGTGATACTTCTTCCATGATTGCAATCCGGGCCTATTTAAATGATGTTTTCTTGACCGAATACCTTGCCGATGGGTTATTATTGGCAACTCCAACCGGTTCTACGGCTTATAACCTGAGCGTGAACGGACCGGTTATTGTTCCGCAATCCTGCAATTTTGTTTTGAGTCCGGTTGCTCCACATTCGTTAAATGTGCGTCCATTGGTGATTCCGGAAGATTATAAAATACGTCTTCAAGTGGAATCCCGAAGCCGGAATTTTCTGGTTTCTTTGGATGGCCGTTCGGAAGTTTTTCCGTCGGGAAGCGAATTTAAGATACAAAAAGCCGATTTTACGATAAAAGTGATAAAACGTTTCGGCCAAAATTTTTACGGAACGTTACGAGAAAAGTTGCTGTGGGGGACAGATGTAAGAGAATAATTCCAACAAGGGTGAATTTCAAATCAGCGCGGCAAAAAAAAGCACTGCTAATTAAATATAGAATTGAGGAAACCCTGCAAGTCGTGAGATTGGCGGGGTTTTGTTTCTTCATAATTATGAAATCACAAGCCATCTGCCGCCTTTGTCGGGTCCGGATCGACGGATAAGATTTTCTCTTTTCAGTTTTTCCAAATGATGCCGCAAACTGCTTTCGGATATTTCCAAATGATTTGCCATTTCCAAAAAGAGCCGGTTCACAAATTTGTCATAACTGTTTTCCAGTACTTGAACGTCGATCTCGATGTTCTTTTGTGAAGCTTCCTGCAATGCGAGGAAGAGCTTCGTTGAAATTAA